>NZ_JASJXG010000030.1:0-61783 GCF_035018765.1 Variovorax sp. RTB1 | reverse complement strand
CGCCGCGGTCGGCGCCGACCGCCTTGGCTGCGGCCATCATGTCCGGCTCGGGGTCCATGAAGAGGCTGACACGCACGCCGAGCGCCTTGGCTTCCTCGATCAACGGGCGAAGCCGGTCGGCATCTTCAGGGAACACCCAGCCGTGATCGCTGGTCGATTGGGTTTCGCTGTCGGGCACGAAGGTCGCCTGGTGCGGCCGCTGCTCCCGCACGAAGTCCATCAGGTTGTGAAAGGGGTTGCCTTCGATATTGAATTCGACGTCCGGCCAGTCTCTCGCCAGCAGCGCCGACAGGTCGTACACGTCCTGCGCACGGATGTGACGCGCGTCAGGTCGGGGATGCACCGTGATCCCGCTGGCGCCGGCGTCGAGGCACATCGACGCGGCGAACAGCACGCTCGGAATACCGAGCTCGCGCGTGTTGCGTACCAGCGCGACCTTGTTGAGGTTGACCGAGAGGGCCGTGGTGTTTGAACGCGTGGTCATGGGTATGCAGGATCGATTCGATCAGAGGGCTTGCAGGTCTCGCATCATCTGCCGGGTGCGCAGGGTGGACACGCCACAATGGTAGTTGAGCAGGACACGCAATTGACTACGCAATGCGGCGTTGCTGCCGACATTGAGCGTGGCAATGCACCGCAGGGTTGCGGTGAATGGTGTGTGATCGTCCAGCGCCGCCTGCAGTGCCTGCCATTCGGCGCCGGTCAACGCGGCATCTTGTGCTTCAGCCTGACGCAGACCGGCCTCGGAAACCAGCGTGTAGCGCAGCTCAGGCGCCAACGATGACAGCGTCATCGTCTGGGCGTCGAGCGCAGGCAGTAGGCCGACCTCGCGCAGCAGCAACAGTTCGAAAGCTCGAAGCGCCGCTGCCTGGGTAGCGGCCTGCGCGCCTGCATGCTCCCCGGCAAGCACCTCGACGACCCCTGCGTATGAATCGAAGAGAGATTCGTGGGCATCGTCGCGCGCCAGCAGGCGCAGCAAGAGCTCGTTGACATACAAGCCCGAGAGCAGCGACTCGCCGGTCGGCATGACATGGCCGCCGACCCATTCGGCACCCTTGAGCGCGCGGATCTCGGCATCGCCGCCGTAGTTCAACAGAAGCGGCTGCAGCGGCAGAAGCACCGGGCGGAAGTTGGAAGTCGGCCGCTTCGCGCCCTTGGCCACCAGAGCGATTCGACCGTGGTGCCGGGTGAAAACTTCAAGAATCAAACTCGACTCGCTCCAGTCGTAGCGATGCAGGACGTAAGCCGGCTCGTGAGAAACGCGATGCCCCGTCGCCATCCTTCACTCGTAGCCGAACGACCGCACACGGGCCTCGTCGTCGGCCCAGCCAGAGCGGACCTTGACCCAGAGCTCGATGAACACCTTGGCGTCGACCAGCCTTTCGAGCTCGACGCGCGTCTCCATGCCGATGCGCTTGATGCGCTCGCCCTTGTCACCGATGACCATCGCCTTGTGCCCGTCGCGCTCGACCACGATGGTCGCGGCGATGCGGAGCAGCCGTTTCTGGCCCTTGCGCTGCGGCGGCTCCTCTTCGAACTTGTCGATGATGACGGTCGAGGTGTAGGGCAGCTCGTCACCGGTCAGGCGGAACAGCTTTTCACGGACCAACTCGCCTGCAAGGAACTTCTCGCTGCGGTCGGTGAGTTCATCTTCGGCATAGAACCAGGCTTGCTCGGGCAGGTACTTTTCGCAAATGGCGAACAGGCGCTCGACATCCCTGGCGCTCTTGGCCGACATCGGGACGAACTCGGCAAACGCATGTCTTGCCTGCATCGTCTGCAGCCAGGGCGCGATGTCGCCGCGGCGATGGATGTTGTCCAGTTTGTTAGCAATCAGCAGGGTCGGGATGTCTTTTGCAAGCAGCGCCAGCACGCGCGCGTCCGCCGGCGTGAAGCTGCCAGCCTCGACCACGAACAGGATCAGGTCGACGTCGGCCACGGCACCCAGCACGGTCTTGTTGAGCGACTTGTTCAACGCGTTGGCATGCAGCGTCTGGAAGCCTGGCGTGTCGACGAAGACAAACTGCGTGGCGCCGACCGTGCGCATGCCGGTGATGCGGTGCCGCGTGGTCTGCGCCTTGCGCGAGGTGATGCTGATCTTCTGGCCGACCAGCGCGTTGAGCAGAGTCGACTTGCCGACGTTGGGCTTGCCGACAATGGCAATCAGGCCGCAATGGCGCGGGCCTTCGGCGGTCGGTGGAGCGACGGAAACACCGACGGCGTGCGAATCGTCCGCATCGCCTTCGGTGTCGGCTTTGATGGGCTCGTCGGGTTGGATAGGGTCGGTTGCGGGTTCGGTCGGTTCGGTCGTATCGGTATTGGTCATGCAGCTTTCGTGCTTCGGGCTTTGAGTTTGATCAGCATCGCGGCAGCAGCAGCCTGTTCGCCAGCGCGGCGCGAGCCACCGATGCCGCGTTCGGTCAGGCCCAGTTCTTCCACCGCGCATTCGACGTCGAACGTTTGCTTGTGGGCCGCGCCCACGGTGCCTGCCACGCGGTATGCAGGCAGCTTCATTTTGTGGCCCTGCAGCCATTCCTGCAATTCGGTCTTTGGGTCCTTGCCGACTGCGTCCATGCGCGGATTGATCTCGACGGCCTCGAAGAGCCGATGCACCAGCGCCTGGGCAGCCGGATACCCGGCGTCGAGGTACACCGCGCCAATCAGCGCCTCCAGCGCGTCCGCCAAAATCGACGGGCGTGCCGAGCCGCCGGAGCGCGACTCGCCTTCTCCCAGCCGCAGCAAGGGCGCGAATCCGAGTTTGATCGCCAGTTGGTGCAGCGTTTCCTGCTTGACCAGATTGGCGCGAACGCGCGAAAGGTCGCCTTCTGGCAGGCCGCCCAGCTTGACGTAGAGAAGATGCGCGACTGCCAGATTCAGCACCGAATCACCCAGAAACTCTAGGCGCTCGTTATGGTCCGACGAAAAGCTGCGATGCGTGAGAGCGAGCTGCAACAGGCGCGCATCGGCGAAGGTGTACTGGAGGCGCGCTTGCAGCGCCGGGAGGCCGCCGTCCGCCTTGAGAAGCGGCACGTTCGGCGAGGACTTCTGCGGCGGTTTCAGCGCGACTGACCTTTGTATCGCATGAGAAGCACAGCGGGGCCGAACAACGGGATCTCGCGCTCGTACGAATACGAGACGACCACTTTGTCGCCATCTTTCTTGACGTCGAGGTCCTTGCCGCTCAGCTTGAAATCGTCGATGGCCTGGGAACGATCGAAGATGGCGCGAACCTCTGGCACCGTGTTGCCTTCCTTGGCCTTGTTGGCTGCCTTGTCGATGGCCTGGTATTCGATAAGAGTCGGAATCACCTGCGCGACGACAACCCCTACGCACGCCAGCACGACCGCCACGAACAAAAGTCCGATGAACGAAATACCGCGCTGCTTGTATTGACCAGTCTTCATGCCCTCTTACCCCTCGAATGGATGGATCTAGTTATTGGAACGCACCGATGCGTTTGAGATTGCCGAAATTCATCCAGATAAAGAACGCTTTTCCAACGATATTCTTGTCGGGAACGAAGCCCCAATAGCGGGAATCCAGCGAGTTGTCGCGGTTGTCGCCCATCATGAAATAGTGACCCTCCGGCACTTTGCACACGACGCCGTCGACACTGTAACGACAATTTTCACGGTTGGGGAAGGCCATGATCTCAGCCTCCGACAAACCCGCTCTGCGACTGTCGTCGTTCAGCAAGTAGTGCTGCCGGCCGACCAGATCCTCTTTGTATTCCTTCAGGTAGCGCATGGCTTCCTCGTCGAAATACTCCGGGACGGCGTCCTTGCTGATCGGCTTGCCGTTGATGGTCAATTTCTTGTTCAGGTATGCGACCTCATCACCCGGCAGGCCGACCACACGCTTGATGTAATCGAGACTCGGCTGTGGCGGATAGCGGAACACCATCACATCGCCGCGGGCCGGCGGCGTGCCATCGGTCAGCTTGGTGTTGATGACGGGCAGCCGCAGGCCATAGGTGAATTTGTTGACCAGGATCAGGTCGCCCGTAAGCAGCGTCGGCATCATCGAACCGGACGGGATCTTGAAAGGCTCGAACAAGAACGAGCGCAGCAGGAACACGACCAGGATCACGGGAAACAGGCCGGCGGTCCAGTCGAGCCACCACGGCTGCATGAGCAGCCGCTCGCGCGCCTTTACATCGACCGTGTCGACTTGCGTGATGCCCTTGCCGGCCAGGCGGGCGTTGCGCTCGGCCAATGACGAGTCGATGGCTTCGGCCGCACGTCGACGCTTGGGCAGGAAGTAAAAACGCTCAGCCAACCAGTAGAGACCAGTGACAACGGTTGCTAGGAACAGCAACAACGCGAAGTTGCCTTCGACGGCGCCGGAGTACCAAGCGCCGATGTAGCCTGCAAAGGCCGCGAGGATCAGGGAAGTGAGGAGTGCCATGGTGGTTAGTCTTCGACTTGCAGGATCGCCAGGAAAGCCTCTTGCGGGACCTCGACGGAACCGATCTGCTTCATTCGTTTTTTGCCCGCTTTCTGCTTCTCGAGCAGCTTCTTCTTGCGGGAAATATCACCGCCGTAGCACTTGGCCAGCACGTTCTTGCGGAGCGCTTTGATTGTCTCACGCGCAATGATGGTGACCCCGATGGCAGCCTGGATCGCGACGTCGAACATCTGGCGCGAAATGATCTCTCGCATCTTCGAAACCACCGCTCGGCCACGGTACTGCGACTGGCTGCGATGCACGATGATCGACAACGCATCGACCCGCTCGCCGTTCAACAGGATGTCGACCTTGACGACGTCCGACGCGCGGTATTCCTTGAACTCGTAGTCCATTGAGGCATAGCCGCGACTCACCGATTTCAGTTTGTCGAAGAAGTCGAGCACGATTTCGCCGAGCGGCATTTCGTACGTCAGCATGACCTGCCGACCGTGATACGCCATGTTCATCTGCACGCCGCGCTTCTGGTTGGCGAGCGTCATAACGGCGCCCACATATTCCTGCGGCATATAGAGATGCACCGTAACGATCGGCTCGCGAATTTCCGACATGCGGCCGACGTCGGGCATCTTTGAGGGGTTCTCGACCATGATGACTTCGCCGTCGTTGCGCACCACCTGATAGACCACGCTGGGTGCGGTCGTGATCATGTCCTGGTCGAACTCGCGCTCAAGGCGTTCCTGCACTATCTCCATATGCAGCAAGCCGAGAAAGCCGCAACGAAATCCGAAGCCAAGCGCCTGGCTCACTTCGGGCTCGTAGCGCAGCGACGAATCATTGAGCTTCAATTTTTCGAGCGCGTCGCGCAGCGATTCGTACTCGCTCGCTTCCGTCGGATACAAGCCTGCAAAAACCTGCGGCTGGATTTCCTTGAAGCCCGGCAACGCTTCCGTCGCCGTTGCCGCTGCGCCGCCCGTGCCGGTCTTGATGAGCGTGACAGTGTCTCCGACCTTCGCAGCCTGCAACTCCTTGATGCCAGCAATGATGAAACCGACCTCGCCTGCTTCGAGCGATGGCCGCGCTTCGGTTGCTGGCGTGAACACGCCAAGGCTGTCGGCGTTGTAGCTGGCGCCCGATGCCATCATCTTGATGCGCTCGCCCTTGACCAATCGACCATCGACGACGCGCACCAACATCACGACGCCGACGTAGGCGTCGAACCAACTGTCGACGATCATCGCGCGCAGCGGGCCATCGGGGTTGCCGCGCGGTGCGGGCATCCTCTTCACGACGGCTTCAAGAATTTCATCGATGCCCATGCCGGTTTTGGCAGAGCAAGGAATCGCATCGGTCGCATCGATGCCGATCACGTCTTCGATCTCGGTTCTCGCGTTGTCGGGGTCCGCGTTCGGCAAGTCCATCTTGTTGAGCACGGGCACGACGTCGACGCCGAGGTCGAGCGCGGTATAGCAATTGGCAACGGTCTGAGCTTCGACACCTTGCGATGCGTCGACGACGAGCAGCGCACCTTCGCATGCCGACAACGAACGACTCACTTCATATGAGAAGTCCACATGGCCCGGCGTATCGATCAAATTGAGGTTGTAGACCTGTCCATCTAGCGCCTTGTAATGCAACGCAGCGGTCTGCGCCTTGATGGTTATCCCACGCTCTTTCTCGATGTCCATCGAGTCCAATACCTGCGCCTGCATCTCGCGCTCCGCGAGACCGCCGCAACGTTGAATCAGCCGGTCTGCGAGTGTCGATTTGCCATGGTCGATGTGAGCAATGATCGAAAAATTTCTGATGTGATTCATCAACGGGGACGCTTAAGTACTTGAATTGGCTCGCGCGCAGAAGGCGACAGGCAAGAAAAAAGGGCGCGTCTTCCGGAGACGCGCCCTGAACCAACAAGCAATGGCAACTGCAGTAGTTGGAACTTCATTGTAGGCAAAAAGGAGAGCACGCACATCCAGGAACCCGGTCCGAATAGGTCGTTGCAGGTCAGCAACATGAAAGTTATAAACAGCTTATCAACAATAACTGTGGATCACTCACTGAACAACTTGTGGGCGATCTGTGGACCGCCGGTGGACTGTTCCGTGGAATACCGCATCGTGGAGACGACATGGCTGCTTATGCATCAAGTGGCGTCTACCGAGGTTCCATTCTACCGAAACCGGTTCTTAGCCCTAACTAAAAGTTAGTGATTGCAAACAAACAGGCAGCTGTTTCGATTGAAAAATTTTTGTTACCGACTCTGTTTTCGTTTCAACGGCGCCTCGAAAATGCCGAAAACCCGACTGCCGAGCGGGGCCAATACGTCCCGGCGATGAACATGGGTGCAGATCAGCGCGCCGGCCGAATCAAGGCGTATTGAGCCCATTCGCCGCGGCGCACCAACACCGTGACTGCTTTGCTCTTGTCGGCCTTGCCAATGGCATTCTCGAATTCATGCACATTGCCGACCTCGGCATTTCCGACGGCAAGGATGACATCGCCCTCCTTGAGACCAGCACGCGCTGCGCCCTCGGTCGCCGTGTCGATCTTCACGCCGCCCTTGAGCTTGAGCTCCTTCTTCTGGGCGTCTCCGAGTTCGCTCACTGCGAGTCCAAGCGACTTTGCAGCCGCCGAAGTCGGTGCGACCTTGGGCGCTGGCTCTTCTTTGTCCGACACGCGTTTTGCAGGCTTGTCAGGCTCAATTTCGGCGATTGTCACCGTCAGGTCTTTGGCGCTGCCGCGGCGGAACACCGTCAGCGTGCTCTTGGTGCCGGGCTTGGTGTTGCCCACCAACCGCGGCAAATCACTCGGCTTGTCGATCGCCTTGCCGTCGAACTTGGTGATGATGTCACCCGGTTCGACGCCGGCCTTCTCTCCCGGCGAGCCCGCTTCGACGCTGCGCACCAGTGCGCCTTGCGCTTTGCCCAGCCCGATCGATTCGGCAACATCCTTGCTGACCTGATCGATCTGCACGCCGATGCGCCCGCGGGACACGCGACCCGAGGTCCTGAGCGCGTCGCTCACGCGAATCGCCTCGTCAATGGGGATCGCAAAAGAGATGCCCATGAAACCACCAGAACGCGAATAGATCTGGCTGTTGATGCCCACGACTTCACCGCGCATGTTGATGAGCGGTCCACCCGAGTTGCCAGGGTTGATCGCCACGTCGGTCTGGATGAACGGCAGGTACTCACCGGTGTCGCGCTGCTTGGCGCTGACGATGCCAGCCGTGACCGTGTTCTCGAGACCGAACGGCGAACCGATGGCCATCACCCATTCGCCGACCCGGAGCTTGGAGATATCGCCGACCTTCACCGCCGGTAGGCCGGTCGCTTCGATCTTGACCACCGCCACGTCGGAGCGTTTGTCAGCGCCGATGAGCTTCGCTTTGAACTCGCGCTTGTCGGGCAAGGTGACCATGACCTCAGACGCATCTTCGACCACATGCGCGTTGGTCATCACATAGCCGTCTGCCGTCAAGATGAAGCCCGAGCCCACACCACGTGGTCGCTCTTCTTCAGGGACCGGCTGCTGCGGCCGATTAGGCTTGGGTGCGCCACGCGGCGTGCCCGGTGTGGCACCCGGAGCACCGGGCGCGCCGGGCGCGCCGGGAGGAGGCTGCCCGAAGAAGCGGCGAAAGAACTCCTGCATCTCTTCGTCCATCTCGCCATTACCAGCGCGCTGTGCGACTTTTTCGATCGTCCGGATGTTGACAACTGAAGGCCCGACCTGGTCGACGAGATCGGTGAAATCCGGCAGCGTGCGCGTTTGCGCCTGGACTGACGTGACCGGTAAAAGCGATGCAGTCGCAGCAGCAACCATCAAGGCGCAAACGAACAGGGAGGCGCGAAGTTTTTTGCCCTCGGCATAGAACATCATCATCGAATTTCTTTCAATAGAGGGCAGCGGAACGGTGCTGTGAAATGAACGCTACCAGTTTGGTTCAGCACGGTCGAGTGAGGGGAGATCGAAGAACTCCATGCGGCCGCGCTGATGGCGCTCAACGCGTCCGCACAAGACTCTGAGCAAAGGTATCGAGCGTCTGCGGCGGCACTTCGCCGACCACTGTCAGCCACCAATCTCCGCCCTTGTCGACCAGACGACGGGTCATCGTGTAGGTAGCGCCGAGCATCAATACAACTTCCTGCGGCTGACGCTGCGCGTCGTACGGCTCGATAAAGAGCGAGACCGAAGCAAGACCGTCGGAGAACGTCCACTGCACGGTGCGCTCGCGCGCGCCGGCGCCACCCATGACCCGTCGGTAGCAGCTGGTCGGTTTGAAGCCTGCCACGGGCGTTTTAAGCGCCCAGCCTTCGGCCATCGGCGTGGTGCGCTCGAGTTCGGACTTCTCGACGCGGTAGCCCGCAGTGCTCTGCATCATTTGCGAAAGCGCATGCACCTTGACCGGCGCGTCGAGCTGCAATTCAGAAAAAGCCGACTGCTCCACGACTTTGCCATCGCCGTCGACAGTCTGCAATTTGACGACGAGGCCGGACCGGTGTTCACTCCAGATCCGATAGCCGAAGCGAAGGCTGTCGCGCGGTACCAGACTGATGACGTCGGTGTCGAAACCTGCGACCCGATCGTGTCCCAGCACGCGCACGCCGTAAAAGTCGGCGATGGAAGAATCGGGCGCGCCGAGCAGATTGGGAAACAGCTCCAGGCTCTCGCGCTTTTCGCTCTTCACGACTTTGGTGTCGGGAAGAAAGGTCATTATGTGGTCGTTGCGCCGGAACGTGGACCGCGCGGGCCCGGTCAGTGCCTCAACGCGCTCCAACTGCAGGTCGCCTTCGCACGCGTGCCAGATGCGCGCGCTCGAAAGATTGCCCGCTGAAGCCGACACCACGAATGTGCCCACGTAACTCCGCTCGCGTGATGCCGTGTGCAGGCGTTGCAGCCATTCGACGACACCGAAGCTCGCAAGGTTCGGCGCCTCACCGACAGGTGCTCGGGTCATCGGCTTTTTCGCAGCCGGGTCGCTGCGCAGTTGCGCCACCGCGAACTGCGTCACGCACAGGGCAACGAACACGACTGCGAGCCTGCGCGCAGGAATCGGCATCGAAAGATTCATCGGTTCGATCGACTGCCGATGTCAGCGCGAAGGCGCTTCGAAAGTCGCGTTGCGCAGGAAGCCCGAAGGCATTTGCGATGCGCCGCCGGCCTGGCGATGCGCCTCGAGCAGTTCGTCCAGTCGCGGGTCGCGCAGCATCACCTGAGGATTGCCGTTGCCGACCATCACGCGGGTTGCAGAGAGGGCGGTCAGGCTTGGCGACGGCACAGGTGTCGTGCTGGCCGACGATGTGATGGCCATATTGGCAACCGCCACGACAGGAGCGGTTTGGCCTGGCTGTGGCTGCTGTTGTTGCTGTTGTGCAAGCTGTGGACCGGCTGGCGCGGTGTTCATCGCTACCCAACTCCATCCGATCGCAGCGGCGGCGGCAATCGAAGCCGCACCTGCCACCAATTTCCAGCGGAACACTGGCTCGTTGGCAGCCTCGATCCGATTTGGTAGCTGCGTTTGAATTTGCGGCGGCATAGGCTGCGCAAGCCACACCTGCGCGGGCGCTGCCAGGACAATCGGGTCCTGGGACACCCGCTGCCGGAAACGGGCAAGAAACATCGTGCTGTCGCTGCATGGCGCATGCGTTCCGGCCCGCAGCACGTCACCCACGAGGTGGTAGCTCTGCCAAGTTGCGCGCAAATCTTCTTCCTCGGCGGCTCGGGCGACGACGGCGACAAATTCTTCGCCTTGCAACTGACCATCGGCAAGGGCGGAAATTTGTTCGAGGACTGTTTTTGACTGGTTCATTTCATTCACCTGCTTACCAACGCTTGCCGGACTGGTTGTCCAGCATCGGTTTAACCCGGGCCGATATGGCCTCCCGCGCGCGAAAAATCCGCGACCGCACCGTGCCGATCGGGCAATTCATGACCTCGGCAATCTCTTCGTAGCTCATGCCCTCGATCTCGCGCAGCGTGACCGCTTGGCGCAATTCGGCCGGCAGTGCTTCCATCGCGGCCTCGACGGCGCGGGCGATTTCGGCGGCCGCCAGCACGGTTTCGGGGGTCTCGTCGCTGATTGGTTCGTTTCCGGGCCGGTAAGTTTCATCGTCGTCGTCGGAACCAGGACGCAATGCACTTTCGGAGATGGTCGGATCGCGCTTCATGTCGACCAGAGCCTTCTTGGCGGTGTTGACAGCGATCCGGTAGAGCCAGGTGTAGAACTGCGCATCCCCCCGAAACTGGTGCAGTGCGCGATACGCCCGAATGAATGTTTCCTGGGCAATATCTTCGACCAGGTCGACGTCGCGAACCATGCGGCCGATCAGCCGTTCGATGCGTCGTTGGTACTTGATGACCAGCAGTTCGAAGGCCTTTTGGTCGCCGGCTACCGTCCGCTGGACGAGTTGAAAGTCGACTTCGCCGGGTTTGGGCGCGGCGGCCACGTCCTCTGCGCCATCGGTCGCAGCACCCACATGAGGAACGGGCGCGACGGGGGGAGGCGTTTCGCTCATGGCGCTGCAACCACCGTGCCGGCGGGGTCGACGGCGGTAGCGGGAGTTTTAATGGGTGCGCCGGACAACGCACGCGAGTAAACCGCGCGGCGCAGATCTTGCCAACGCTCAGGCCGGCCCCGGCGTTCAAGCCACAGCCAGCGCACGCGTCGAGTCGGCTCATCGAGTCGCACCAACAACAAGGATTGCAGATCCAGCACAACCACGATTCGCGCCACTTTGCGCGATGCCAATCCAGAAAGAGACCAGTCCTGCCCGTCGAAAACGAGATCGATGGGCTGCACCGGGCCCAACGTCCGTCGCGCAGCCGTCGCAGTCAAGACCACGCTCGCAAGAATCAGCACATGCCGCCAACCGACATGTTCGAACTGAAAAAGCGCAGCGCCCGCGCAGCAAGCGCCAGCAACCCATAGCACCGTCAGGAGCCGCGTCGCGCTGCGCGAACGCCCCACCGGGTAGCTCACCGACGGGGCGCTGTGCATGGGAGAGCGGCGCTCAAGCGCGCTTGAACACCAGCGTGCCGTTGGTGCCGCCGAAGCCAAAGTTGTTTTTGACAGCCACGTCGATCTTCAGGTCGCGCGCTTCGTTGGCACAGTAGTCCAGGTCGCACTCCGGGTCCTGGTTGAAGATGTTGATGGTCGGTGGGCTCTTTTGATGGTGGAGCGCGAGCACCGTGAAGACCGATTCGATGCCTCCGGCGCCGCCCAACAGATGGCCGGTCATCGACTTGGTCGAATTCACGACCAACTTTTTCGCATGCGCGCCGAAAGCATTCTTGATGGCGTTGGTCTCATTCACGTCGCCGATTTGCGTCGAGGTGCCGTGCGCATTCAGATACTGCACTTCATCGGCGTTCACGCCCGCGTTGGTCAGGGCCATGGCCATCGAACGGCGCGGTCCGTCCACGCTCGGCGCGGTCATGTGATAGGCGTCCGCACTCATGCCGAAGCCAGAAATCTCAGCATAGATCTTGGCGCCGCGCGCCTTGGCGTGCTCGTATTCTTCGAGCACCACCACGCCGGCGCCCTCGCCCAATACGAAGCCGTCTCGGTCTTTATCCCAGGGGCGCGATGCCGTCTTCGGATCTTCGTTGCGCGTCGACAGTGCGCGCGCGGCCGCAAAGCCTCCAATGCCAAGTGGCGACACGGTCGCTTCGGAGCCGCCGGCCACCATCACATCGGCGTCGCCGTACTCGATCATTCGAGCCGACAGACCAATGGCATGAAGACCCGTGGTGCAGGCCGTGACGACCGCAATATTCGGGCCCTGAAAGCCGTACTTGATCGACACGTGACCTGAGATCATGTTGATGATCGACGCCGGCACGAAGAAAGGTGAAACGCGGCGGGGGCCACGGTTGACCAGTTCAGCGTGCGTGGCTTCGATCATCGGCAAACCGCCGATGCCCGAACCAATGTTGCAGCCGATGCGGGTGGCTTCTTCGGGCTCCAGCGCATCGCCGGTTTTGAGGCCGCTGTCTTGTACTGCCTGCATGGCTGCCGCCATGCCTAGGTGAATGAAGCGGTCCATATGACGCGCTTCTTTCTCCGAGATGTACTTCGTGATGTCGAAGCCCTTCACTTCGCCGGCAAACTTGCAGGCAAAGGGACTGGCGTCGAAGGATGTGATGGTGTCGATGCCCGAATTGCCGGCCAACAAGTTGGTCCAGGATTCGGCCACCGTGTTTCCGACAGGAGCGATGCAACCGAGTCCGGTCACGACGACGCGGCGTTTGGTCATGCCGGCAACCTTTCTGGGAGCGTCGGGCCGGGAACATGCCCTCGGCCCAACCGGCCGTTCAGGCCTTTTGATTCTTGGATGCGTAGTCGACGGCGTTTTGAACCGTCGTGATTTTTTCTGCGTCTTCGTCAGGGATCTCGATGCCGAATTCGTCTTCGAGTGCCATCACGAGTTCGACCGTGTCGAGCGAGTCAGCACCGAGGTCGGCCACGAAAGACTTTTCGTTGGTGACCTGGGACTCTTCCACGCCGAGTTGTTCGGCAATGATTTTTTTGACACGTGCTTCGATATCGCTCATTTGATTCCCTCTGGGGGTTGTAAGTAATCGGTGGATTTTAGCCGGGCGGATTGTGGCATTTGCCGCACCGCCCTCGCGGGAAAAGATTGCGCCGGACAACTACATGTGCATGCCGCCGTTGACGTGCAGTTCTTGCCCCGTCACGTAGGCTGCCTGGGGTGAAGCAAGGTAGGCGACCGCATGCGCGATGTCTGAAGGCTTGCCCAAGTGTCCCAACGGAATTTGGGACAGCAGCGCTTGCTGCTGCGCCGGCGGCAAACCGGCAGTCATGTCGGTCTCGATGAAGCCGGGTGCAACGCAATTGACTGTGATGTTACGGCTGCCGAGTTCGCGCGCCAATGCGCGCGTCATGCCTGCCACACCCGCTTTGGCGGCCGCGTAGTTGGCTTGGCCCGCGTTACCCGACGCGCCCACCACACTGGTGATGCTGATGATGCGGCCGTAGCGCTGCTTCATCATCGGACGGATGACAGCGCGGGACACGCGAAACACTGCTTTTAGGTTGGTGTCGAGGACGGCATCCCAGTCATCGTCTTTCATGCGTATCGCGAGGTTGTCCCGCGTCACGCCGGCGTTGTTCACCAGGACGTGGATCGCGCCAAAGGCCGTCACGATCTCTTCGATCAGTGCTTCGACGGCCGGGGCATCGTTGACGTCGAGCGAGCGACCACGTCCATCGAAGGCCGCCAGCGTCGAGCTGATTTTGGCCGCGCCGTCGTCGGTGGTTGCGGTGCCGATAACCTTCAGGCCGCGCTGCGCGAGTTCAAGCGCGATGGCGGCACCGAGACCACGCGACGCGCCGGTGACCAGGGCGACCTGTCCTTCGAATTTTGGAGTGCTCATATAAACGGGAGTGCTGCAGGCTGTCTGCTGTCGGGCCGGTCAGCCGGCGAGCGAGTGTTTGGTTTCGGCGAGCGTCGCTGGGTCGTATACGGACCCCGCTATCAACTCGGGAGCGATGCGCTTTGCCATTGCCGCCAGTACCCGGCCCGGCCCGCACTCGATAATGGCGCCGGCGCCGCGTGCTTTCAAGGCCAACACAGTTTCGACCCAGCGAACCGGACCGGCCGCTTGCCGCACCAGCGCGTCGCGAATGCGATCGGCATCGGTTTCAACATTCACATCGATGTTGTTGAGCACAGGCATCTGCGGCGCCGAAAAAGCGACCGTCGCAAGTTTGGCGCGGAGGGCTTCAGCCGCCGGCTTCATCAGACTGGAATGAAAAGGCGCCGACACCGGCAACAGCAGTGCGCGCTTGGCCCCGTTCGCCTTGAGCAGTTCGCACGCCTTGTCGACCGCGGCTTTGCTGCCGGCGATCACCGTCTGCATCGGATCATTGAAATTCACGGCTTCGACGATTTCGAGGCTGCGCGCACCGAAGGTCGCAGTCGCTTCAGCGCAACCTGCGATGACTTTGGCACTTTCCATGCCCAGCACTGCGGCCATTGCGCCGGTGCCGACGGGGACCGCCTTCTGCATCGCTTCGGCGCGAAAACGAACCAACGGCGCGGCCTGCGCCAACGTCAACACGCCGGCGGCCACCAACGCGGAATATTCGCCAAGCGAATGGCCCGCCACTGCGTCAGGCATCGCGCCGCCCTCTGCCCGCCAAGCACGCCATGCGGCCACACCCGCAACCAGCATCACGGGCTGGGTGTTGGTGGTGAGCGCGAGCGCTTCTTTCGGACCGTTCTTGATCAACGCTCCGATGTCTTCGTCCAAGGCATCGGAGGCTTCACGAACAGTTTCGCCGATCGCAGGATGGTCGCCCCAACCGTCGAGCATGGCCACGGCTTGAGAGCCTTGCCCTGGAAAAACAAAAGCGAAAGATGTCATATTTTTATGTCTCCGACGAAGCCGCTGCGCGCTACAAACTCAGTAGCACCGCGCCCCAAGTGAAACCGCCGCCGACGCCTTCTAGCATGACGGTGTCGTTCTTCTTAACTTTGCCGGAGCGCACGGCTTCATCAAGCGCCAGCGGAATAGAAGCGGCCGACGTATTGCCATGCTCGTGCACGGTGACGATGAGTTTCTCAAGTGGCAACTTCAGCTTCTTGGCCGTGCCTTCCATGATCCGGATGTTGGCCTGATGCGGAATCAGCCAATCGATATCGGCTTCTGTCTTACCCGCTTTAGCAAGTGTGGCTCGCGCCGCATCTTCCAGCACGCGCACGGCCAATTTGAAGACAGCCTGGCCATCCATGTGCAGTAGCGGTGTTCCAAGCACCTTGCCGCCAGAAACGTGTCCCGGGACGCACAGAATGCCGACATGCTTGCCGTCGGCATGAAGATCGCTCGCAAGAATGCCGGGCTGGTCGCTGGCCTCGAGGACGACAGCACCGGCACCGTCGCCGAACAGGACGCAGGTCGTCCGATCATTGAAGTCGAGGATGCGGGAGAACACCTCGGCGCCGATGACCAGCGCGCACCTCGCGGTTCCGGTCTTGATCAGGGCGTCGGCCACTGTGAGCGCATAAACGAATCCACTGCAAACCGCTTGAACATCGAAGACCGGGCAACCCGCGATGCCCAGTTTGTGCTGAAGGATCGCGGCGGACGAAGGGAACACCATGTCCGGCGTCGATGTCGCCACGATGATCAGGTCGATGTCGCTGGCCTTGCGACCGGCCGATTCCAGCGCGTGTTTTGCAGCCTCGAGCGCGAGGTCACTGGCACCGATATGTGGCTCTGCAAAATGACGGGCATGGATGCCCGTGCGATCGATGATCCACTGGTCGGAAGTCTCAATACCCCGCAGCGCCAGATCGGCTGCGAGTTCGTCGTTGGTCACCCGGCGCGGTGGCAAAAAGCTGCCAGTACCGGTGATGCGTGAAAAAGGAATCATCAAGCGTGAAGTGCCGCAGGTGCGACCTTCGCCGTCGAATCATGCCGAGCAAGCAGAGGCGCGGCATGGGCGATGCGGGTTCGCACGCGATCTAGCAAGTTGTTGCGAGCGGCATCATAAGCGCGATCCAAAGCGTGCCCGAAGGCCACTGCATCCGCAGAACCATGGCTCTTGAACACCAAGCCACGCAAGCCCAACAGCGCAGCGCCGTTGTACCTACGGTGATCCAAGCGACTTTTAAATGCTTTTAGAACCGGATACGCAACGACGGCCGCGGCTTTGGTGAAGATGTTGCGCGAGAACTCTATTCGAATGAACTCACCAATCATCGACGCTACGCCTTCGCTCGCCTTCAACGCGACGTTGCCAACAAAACCGTCGCACACCACGATGTCGGTCGTTCCCTTGAATATATCGTTGCCTTCGACGTTGCCGTAGAAGTTCAAATCCTGCGAATTAGCAGCCGTTCGAAGCAATTGACTGGCTTTTTTTATCGTGTCGCTTCCTTTTATCGCTTCTTCACCGACGTTTAAGAGTCCCACCGTCGGGGATTCGTTGCCGGTAAGCGCCGACACGAGCGCGGAGCCGAGCACCGCGAACTGGAGCAGGTCCTCTGCATCGCAATCGATATTGGCACCCAGATCAAGCACGGTGGTGGCACCACCTTTGATGTTCGGCAACTGCGGCGCAATGGCAGGCCGGTCGATGCCATCCATTGTCTTAAGCAAATAGCGGGCGATTGCCATCAAAGCACCCGTGTTACCTGCCGAGATTGCGGCTTGCGCGGATCCATCCTTCACTTGTTGGATGGCGACCCGCATAGACGAGTCCTTCTTGCGCCGCAAGGCGACTTCGATCGGGTCGTCCATTGCCACCACTTCGCTTGCTTGGATAAGCGTCGCCCGCGGGTGTGAGAAACCGGTCAATGCAGCCGGTGCGCCCACCATCAGCAGAGCGGCTCCGGTATGCCGATCGAGAAAGGCACGACAAGCTGCAAGCGTGACGCTGGGACCGTGGTCGCCGCCCATGCAATCCACGGCAAGCGTGATCACAGGCGACACAACGGATGAGGCAGAAGACGTAGCCATCAAAACAAAGGCCCGACGCTACGGAAAAAGTAGCATCGGGCCTTGGCCTTGGCGTGCGAAATCAGGCTTCGGACTTGTTCTTGAGCACCTGACGGCCACGGTAGAAACCGTTGGGGCTGATGTGGTGGCGCAAGTGCGTTTCGCCCGTGGTCGGCTCGACGGCGATGCCGGGAACCACGAGTGCGTTGTGCGAACGATGCATGCCGCGCTTTGAGGGCGACTTTTTGTTTTGCTGGACGGCCATGATGGCTCCTGGGCTGATAAGGGGGTGAGTGGATGCGCTTCAGGGCTGCAGGCCCCGAGACCGAAAGTGGCGCACGCGAAGCCCATGATTATAGCCCAGGCATTGAGGTTTCGCCAGTCGGCTACTCGCCCTTGCGTGGTCGCAAGGCGCCGAGCACGGCAAACGGATTGGGCTTTGCGGCCTCGGACTCATCGAAATCCGCGTCGACCACAGACAGTTTGACGGGCACAGGACAAACGTCGTGCACCGGGGTAATAGGGATTTCCATCAGCAACTCGTCTTCGACAAGCTCCTGCACGTTGAAATCGCGGCTGGTCACGAGGAGGTCTTCTTCGGAGCCATCGTCCTCGGCTTCAGCGGTGGCCTCGTCCGCCACGAAGCGGAACCAGCGGTCGACCTCCAGTTCGGTGTCGACCGGCGTCAAGCATCGCTGGCAAACCAGTGGCACGGCGGAGCTGGCGACGAGATGAAGCCAAGACGCCGTACCGCCGGTCGCGCCGGGGCGCTGTGCGCCGTGCGCTTCCCATCGGACAACAATGTCGTCGGCCGGGTCGGCAAGTTCGGACACTAGGCGCGGGTATGTTGCAATCAGGTCGACTGCCGCGAGCGTGCCTTCTTCAGCAGCAAAGCCAGCCACATCCAGCCGCGTGGGGGCGAATTCTCTGTTCATTAGCGCCAGTCTAGCGCTCCCGCACAATCGCGGTTCATGCAACGCACTCTCATTCTGGCTTCCACATCCCGATACCGTCGCGAACTGCTCGACCGCCTGCGACTGCCCTTCGAAGTTCACGCACCCGATGTTGACGAAACGCCACATTCGCAAGAGACGCCAAGAGCGCTTGCCGAGCGCCTCGCGCTTGAAAAGGCGAACGCCGTCGCCACCCGATTTCCCGAAGCCATAGTGATCGGTTCCGATCAGGTCGCCGACCTTGCCGGCGAAGCGCTAGGCAAGCCCGGCGACCATGCGCGCGCCACGGTCCAACTGCGGCGCATGCGCGGCCAGACACTGATATTCCAGACAGCAGTGGCGGTCGTGTGCCACGCCACCGGCTTCGCTCAGCGCGATATCGCTCCGGTGCGCGTCGTCTTTCGCGAACTCGACGACGACGCCATCGAAAACTATTTGCAGGCAGAACAACCGTACGACTGCGCCGGCAGCGCCAAAAGCGAGGGCCTAGGTATCGCGTTGCTCGACGCCATCGACAGCGACGACCCGACGGCTCTCGTCGGCCTGCCGTTGATTCGGACCTGCCGCATGTTGCGCGCCGCCGGGATCGAACTGCTTTGACGCCCGGCAAGCTCTATCTGGTCCCGGCGCCGCTCGACTTCGGTTGCGACGTCCAAGCGCCGCTGCAGGACGCGCTTCCGCTCGGCACGCTGCAGACGGCTGCGGGCATTACCCACTGGATCTGCGAAAACGCGAAATCTGCGCGGGCTTACCTGAAACGCATCGACACCGTGGCACCACTGGCTGCACCGTTGCAGGCGCAGCAGATCCAAGAACTACCACGGGAAGTTCACAAGAAGGGCGACCACGCCGGCCAATTCGATGCCAAGCCGCTATTGAAAGCTGCACTGGAGGGGCATGACATCGGTCTGCTCAGCGAAGCCGGCATGCCCGCTGTGGCCGACCCCGGCTCGTCGGTCACACGCGCTGCGCACGAGTTGGGGATTACCGTCGTGCCGCTGACAGGCCCGGTATCGCTGTTGCTGGCGCTCGCAGCCAGCGGGTTGAACGGCCAGAACTTTGCCTTCGTCGGCTACCTCCCGCAGGATGCAGATGCCCGCAACCAACGCATTCGCGAGCTCGAAACGCTGGCGTTGCGCACTGGGCAAACGCAGCTCTTCATCGAGACACCGTATCGCAACACTGCGATGCTCCAGGCGTTGACGCAAACGCTGCAGCACAACACACGGCTCTCAGTGGCCCGCGGCTTGACCTTGCCGACGGCGAGCGTTCGAAGCGACACGGTTAAAGCCTGGCGCGCCAAGACGATCGCCGTGGATGAACGTTTACCCGCGGTCTTTGCGATCGGACGCTAGCGTTGGGTGCTGCATCAACCATCGTTCGGGCAGTCGAAGGCGTCACCGCCATCACCCGTTGGGCGATCCGCTCGCAGTTCTTTTTCTCCGGGTTCATCTTCGCGACTTGGGGCGTCCATGTGCCGACCGTAAAGGCGCACTACGCCATCGACGAGGCGCAGTTGGGCTTTGCCATGCTCGCCGCCGGTTTCGGCGCGCTGGCCGGCTTGTCGCAGGCAGGCCGCCTGATCGGCCGGTACGGCGGGGGGATCGTTGGCGCGCTGTGCGGATGCGTCTATGCGCTGCTGCTGGCCGGCCTGCTCTCGATGCCCGGCTACGCGTCGCTGCTGCTGTTGCTGGCCGGCTTCGGCCTCGTGACGAGCGTGTTCGATGTGGCAATCAACACCGAAGCCGCGCAACTCGAATTGCGCAGCGGCAAGACATTGATGAGCGGCATGCACGGCATGTTCAGTCTCGGCGGCATGGCAGGCGCCGTCAGCGGCAGCGCAGTGCTCGCTGCGGGTTTGTCGCCTCGCTGGCACCTGATCTTGGTAGCGGCCGTGATGGCGCTCGGCATCGGTTTGTCCGCAGCTTGGATGTCTCCGAAGGCGCCCGCGACGAGCGCGCCGCCTGAGTCGGGCTCTCGGCTGCCGCACGGCGCACTCATGATCCTGGGTGTGCTGGCCGCGCTCGGATTGATTGCCGAAGGCGCCATATACGACTGGAGCGTGCTCTATCTGCAGCAGGAGCTCGGCAGCCCGCAGCAGCAGGCGGCGCTCGCGTATGCGAGCTTTTCGGGAGCGATGGCGGCGGCGCGTTTTGCTGGAGATGCCATGCGCGCTCGTTTTGCGCCGGCCGTTCTGCTGCGCTGGAGTGCGCTGCTGGCAGCGGCATCGATGTCCGTCGTATTGATCACCGAGATGCCGTGGCTCGCTCTGGTCGGTTTTGCTGGCGTAGGCGTGGGCTTTGCCAACGTCGTGCCGATCCTGTTTTCCGCTTCGGCACGCGTGCCTGGCGTCGAACCTGCGCGCGGCATCGCAGTCGTATCGGCTGCAGCCTATCTGGGATTCATGGCCGGGCCACCGGTGATCGGCCTGCTTGCCCGACTCGGCTCCCTCACTGCGGCTTTGTATGTCGTCGTCGTGTTCGCCGTGGCGCTGGCGGCTTCAGCCCGCTACGCCGACGGCCGCTGAATTTGCCAGCGACCGAACTTGGCCTGACGCGGCTTTCAGCGCAACTTATCGCAGAGCAGGCACTGTGTGCAGCGCACGAATCGAGGCATCGCCCATCGCAGCGCCGAATTTCTTGGCGAGCTTCTCGGCCACGTTGTCGCGGCGCGTGTAGTCGATGACTTCTTCGGCCTTCACGATTTCGCGCGCCACGTAATCGACATTGCCCAGCTGGTCGGCCAGGCCAAGATCGATGGCTTGCTGACCGCTCCAGAACAAGCCACTGAACAGGCCCGGCGTGTTCAGCTTGAGCCGATCACCGCGGCCGGTCTTCACCACGTTGATGAACTGATCGTGGATCTGGTCGATAAGTTGTTGCGCATGCGCGCGTTGCGCGTCGTTGACCGGGCTGAACGGATCGAGAAAGCCCTTGTTTTCGCCGGAAATGATCAAACGTCGCTCGACACCGAACTTCTCCATGGTGCCGGTGAAACCAAAACCGTCCATCAACACGCCGATGCTGCCGACGATACTTGCCTTGTCGACGAAGATCTTGTCGGTTGCCGCAGCGATGTAGTACGCAGCCGAGGCACAAGTTTCTTCAACTACGGCGTACACAGGCTTGTTGTACTTGGCCTTCAGCCGCTTGATCTCGTCGCTGATGATGCCGGCCTGCACCGGGCTACCGCCGGGCGAGTTGATCAGCAGCACCACCGCCTTCGCTCCATCGTCCTCAAACGCGGTCTTCATCGCAGCGACCACGAATTCGGCGCTCGCATCGGCGCCGTTGGCGATCTCGCCCTTGATCTCTACGACTGCCGTGTGCGACGTGGTCTTGGCGGTCGTCGGCGTGGCGCGCGACACTCCGAACCACACCAGGAAGATGAAAAAGAGCAACCAGCTCAGCCGCACGAACGTCTTCCAGCGGCGCGTCGCCTTTTGCTCTTTCAACGATGCGAAGGCAAGCTTCTCGAGTGTCGCGCGCTCCCAACCGATCGTCTGTGTCGGATCACCTCTGCCTGTGTTCTTCGGAGCGCTGTGGGGAGGTGGAACGGGCGCTGCGGGATCAAAAGGCTCAAAACCTTCAGGTTCCGTGCGGTTCGGGTCGGTCATGTGGAAAACGGCTTAAAAGGCCAGAGGTTGGAGGTTCCAATCAGTATGCCAGTGCACCACGCCGCCACTCTCGCCGAGGGTGATCTTGACGAGGCCACCGCGGCACGGTCCACCGGCGCATTCCCCAGTGTGCGGCGCATAAACGGCACCATGCGTTGCGCACATCAGCCACTGACCGCTGTCGTCGAAAAATCGGTTGGGCTGGAAGTCCATTTCCATCGCGACATGGCTGCACCGATTCAAGTAGGCATGCGGCACACCATCAAAGCGGACCGCGAAGCCACGGCAGGTCTCGCCGGCATAGACGACATCGAACGGCACGGCACGGTCGCCTTCCACGAGGTCGGACGAGTTGCACAAGGGAATCGCCTGGGTCATGCGTTGGCTGCAAGCCACCCCTGCAGGTCCGCAACCGAATGCGCAGTGTGGAGAGGCTTGAACGCATCGAACGCCGCCGGTTCATGGGCGCCATAACTCACGCCGACGCTGGGACAGCCCGCGTTGATCGCCAACTGAAGGTCGTGCGTCGTGTCACCGATCATCAAGGTGCGCTCAGGCGCAACGTCGAGTTCTTCCATGAGTTCGAGCAACATGCGGGGATGCGGCTTGCCCGCAGTCTCGTCGGCCGTGCGCGAGGCGTCGAAGCGATCGCGCAGCGCTACCGTTGCCAGCGCATCGTTCAATCCGCGACGCGACTTGCCGGTGGCGACCGCGAGCTTGTGGCCGCGCGTGCGCAGCGCGTCGATCATCTCCAGCACGCCATCGAAGAGCACCAGATCGTCCTGGTGCTGCAGATAGTGATATCGGTAGCGGGCACCCAATTCGACGTACTTTTCTTTCGGAACGTCGGGAGCGGCGCGCGCCAGCGCTTCCGCAAGCCCCAGGCCGATGACCCAGGCCGCGTCGTCCTCGCTCGGCTTGGCGCCGCCGACGTCGATCACCGCCGCCTGGATGCAGCGCGCGATGAGACGCGTGGAGTCGTAGAGCGTGCCGTCCCAATCGAAGGCGATCAGGTCGAAGCGGAGGGGTCTGGAGGCGCGCGAATTGATGGAATCGGTCATGCGTGGGATGTCGGGGGCGGATGTTGAGCGAGTGCGTCGAGTGCCGATGGCGGCATCAGCGCGTGAAGTTCGGGGGGAAGATCGGTCTGCAGTGAAACGCGCTCGCCGCTTGCCGGATGTGTGAACTGAAGACGCCAGGCATGCAGAAACATTCGCTTCAGCCCGAGTTTCGCCAAAGCGCGCTGTCGGTCGGATTCGCCGTACTTGTCGTCGCCCGTGATCGCATGGCCAGCCGAAGCCAGATGAACCCTGATCTGATGGGTGCGTCCGGTCTTGATGGTCACGGCGAGCAGCGACACCGGTGCCGCATCTCCAGGCAACGTGAGCCGCGCGAGCACTCGCACCAGCGTAACGGCGCGCATTGCATCCGGGTGGTCCTTGGCAACCACCCGCACGCGGCGCTCTCCAGCCTCCGGCGCGCCGTCTTTGCCGGGCAGCAGGTATTTGGCGAGTGGCGAGTCCAGCACCTTCTTATTCGCAGGCCAGGCTCCTTCGACGAGCGCCAGATAGGTCTTGCCAGTTTCACGTTCGCGAAATTGTTCTTGCAACGCGGTCAGCGCGCTCCGCTTTTTGGCGACCAGCAGAATTCCGGACGTATCGCGATCCAACCGATGCACGAGTTCCAGAAACTTCGCCGTCGGACGCGCGCTGCGCAATTGTTCGATGACGCCAAAGCTAACGCCGCTGCCGCCATGCACCGCCACGCCGGCAGGCTTGTCGATCCCGAGCAAGGCGTCGTCTTCCAGCAGCACCGGAAACTGCCTTCCCGGTGCGGGCCTGGCTGCGTTTTCTTCCACGTGTGCAGAAATGCGCACCGGCGGTAGCCGCAGCACATCGCGGAATGCGATCCGGGTCTCGGCTTGCGCCCTGCCCTTGTTGATACGCACTTCGCCGGAGCGGATGATCCGGTAGACGTGGGTCTTGGGCACGCCCTTCAAATGGCGGAACAGAAAGTTGTCGAGTCGCTGCCCGGCCGACTCTTCATCGACTGTCAAAAATTTGACAACCGAATCCGGCGAGCCCGTTTCAGTGGCCTCGGAGGCCGGCTTCACGCCTATAATGTTTTTCACCAGCGCGGTCATGTAAGTGCTTGATTAGACAGAAGTTTAGAGCACCCAAACCCGCGTTGTGAGGTCGATGCCGCTTTGGTGTTGAGTTCGCAAGCCAAGCGCAACGGCGCACGGCGGCGGGCAAAACATCCAAGTCAAGCCGACGCCCACGAAACACCGATACGGAATACCCAGCAAATAGCCTTCCAGCTTTTTGCGGATCGAAGCGAGTCCCTTGTGTTGATGCTGCTGATTCAGATCTGCCTGCGCTGCCCCACCTGGCTAATGCCCGGTTGGCCAGTGGCCTCGGGCATTGAATCGCCTGCAGCGCGCGCCACCCTTGCGCACCCCGCCGTCGAACCGATGGCAAGTCAACACCGAATCTGGCTCGCACCCATCCACGCGCCCCCACCCCGCTTGTCGTTGAGCTGACGCTCAAACGGCCGACCGCGCTCGTCGTGGAAGGCTGGGACATTCGGGGCCAAGCGGCAATTCCTTCGTTTCGCAGGCGTCGTCCGTGCATCGTTGGCTCGTCATGAGCCGGTCAGAACGATACGAACAAGGACAACCCAATATGAAGCGGATGTTGATCAATGCCACGCAGCCTGAAGAGCGCCGCCTGGCCATCGTCGATGGGCAAAAGCTCCTCGACTACGAGATCGAAATCGAAGGACGCGAGCAGCGTAAAGGCAACATATACAAAGCCGTCGTGACGCGGGTCGAGCCGTCGCTCGAAGCCTGCTTCGTCGACTACGGCGAAGACCGCCATGGCTTTCTGCCGTTCAAGGAAATCTCCAAGCAATACTTCGCCGAAGGCGTGTCGGCCAGCCAGGCCCGCATCCAGGACGCTATCCGTGAAAGCCAGGAACTGGTCGTTCAGGTTGAAAAGGAAGAACGCGGCAACAAGGGCGCTGCCCTGACCACCTTCATTTCGCTGGCCGGCCGCTATGTCGTGCTGATGCCGAACAACCCGCGTGGCGGTGGCGTTTCGCGTCGCATCGAGGGCGAAGATCGGGCTGAGCTCAAGGAAAACATGGACCAGCTGGAGTACCCGAAGGGTGCCAGCATCATCGCCCGCACCGCCGGCATCGGCCGCTCCGCACCTGAACTGCAGTGGGACTTGAATTACCTGCTCAAGCTGTGGACGGCCATCGACGGCGCATCGAAGGGCGCGAAGGGCGCCTTCCTGATCTATCAAGAGTCGAGCCTTGTCATCCGCGCTATTCGTGACTACTTCAATCACGACATCGGCGACATCCTGATCGACACCGACGACATCTACGAGCAGGCGCAGCAGTTCATGGCGCACGTCATGCCCGAGCACGCAGCCCGCGTGAAGCGCTACCGCGACGACGCGGCGCTGTTCAGCCGCTTCCAGATCGAGCACCAGATCGAATCGGCCTACGCGCGCACAGTGCAATTGCCGAGTGGCGGCGCCATCGTGATCGACCACACCGAAGCACTGGTGTCGGTCGACGTCAACTCGGCCCGAGCCATCAAGGGCGGCGACATCGAAGAAACCGCCACCCGCACCAACCTCGAAGCCGCCGATGAAGTGGCTCGACAGATGCGCCTGCGCGATTTGGGCGGGCTGATCGTCATCGACTTCATCGACATGGACGAGTCGAAGAACCGCCGCGAAGTCGAAAGCCGCCTGCGCGATGCGCTGCGCCAAGACCGTGCACGTGTTCAGTTCGGCTCGATCAGCAAGTTCGGCCTGATGGAAATGAGCCGTCAGCGCCTGAAGCCGGCACTGAGCGAAGGTTCGTCGATTCCTTGCCCTCGCTGCGGCGGCTCTGGCCACATCCGCGATACGGAATCCAGCGCGCTGCAGATCCTGCGGATCATTCAGGAAGAATGTCTGAAGGACAACACGGCCGCGGTGCACGTTCAAGTGCCGGTCGAAGTCGCTTCGTTCCTTCTGAACGAAAAGCGCCCCGAAATCGCCAAGATCGAACTCAAGCAGCGCGTGACCGTGCTGATGGTGCCGAACAAAACGCTCGAAACGCCGAACTACCGTCTCGAGCGCCTGAAGCACGACGACCCGCGCCTCGACCACATCGAAGCCAGTTACAAGATGGCCGAAGAAATCGAAGACCCGACCTCGGTCACGCGTCGCTCTCAAGAGCCGACCAACAAGCAAACGCCGATCATCAAGGGCGTGCTGCCCGATGCGCCGGCTCCGGTTGCAGTGCCCAAACCTGAAGTCGTGCGCGCAGCACCCGTCGCGGCTCCGGTGGCGGCGGCGCCAGCCCCGGTCGCGCCTGTTGTGATTGCCAAGGCGCCTGCAGAAACCGGCTTCTTCGCCAAGCTTAAGAGCTGGTTTGCCGCACCAGCAGCACCCGTGCCGGTACCAGAACCTGCCGTCAGTCCGGTGGAAGCGGCCAAGCCGGCGCGTCGCGACGGAGAGCGTCAAGGCGGAGAACGCCGCGAGCCGCGCGAAGGTCAAGCCGAAGTACGCAGCGAAGCGCAAATCCGGGAGCCTCGCGAAGCGCGTGAGGGACGCGAACCACGGGAACCGCGCGAAGGCCGCGCCCCGCGCGATGGCGAGCGCCGTGGTCGCGGCGGACGTCGCGATTCGGAAGTGCGCACGGACGCCCCTGAAACCATGGAAGGCACTGCGCTGGAGAGTGTGGCCGCAACGCCGCAAGCACTGGCTGGTGAGCCTGGCGCAGCGCCATCCGAACGCGCGCCGCGCGGACGCGGTGAGCGCCGCGATCGCTCGGACCGCAACGACCGTGGCGATCGAAACGATCGCAATGCAGATGCGCCGCGTGATCGAGGCACCGATGCGCCGAACGACGCCGTCGCCGATGGCAGCGTCGAGGGCGCTCCGAGCGGCGAGCGCAGCACGCGTGGCGGACGTGGCGACGAGCGGTCGTCCCGTGGTGAACGCGGTGAGCGGGGTGAGGGCCGCCGTGAACGGCGACCGGAAGACGGCGCTCGCCCTAGCGAGGACCCGGCTCAAGGAGCAAACCCTGAACTGATGGGCGAGCCCTCCGACGCCAATCAACAGGGCGACGCGATCGGCACCGAAGCGCCACGGCGCGAAGGCGACGACCGTCGCGGCCGCTCGCGCGACCGGTTCGGTCGTGACCGCCGCGAAAGGGCGCCACGCGAAGGCGCGGAAGAGGCTGGCGTTACTGCGCTTGCTCCGGAGTCGCTCGTGCACGCTGAGTCGTCTGACGAGCGAGCCGAGCCGCTCGCACCGACGTCGTACTTTGCTCCCTTCCGGGCAGCGGCAGCCCAGGCATCAGCCCCTGTCGCACTTGCTGCTGAGACGCCGCAATCGGCGGGCGGTGTTGCTGAAACAACCGCAATCGCTACGGCGCCGGTACCAGCGCCAGCAGCAATCCCGGCGCCTACACCCGTGAAGGCATCGACCGCTCCTCAAACTTCACGCGCTCTGCCGAAGGTTCAACCGTTCGAACTACCTCTTGCGGAATTGGCGCAGGTCGCCGAAGGCTCCGGACTGCATTGGGTGAACTCCGATGCCGCACGGATCGCCCAGGCACAGGCAGCCATGGCTGCGGAGCCGCGGCCGGCGCACGTGCCGCGTCCTCGCCCACCCACTGTTGTGCTGGAAGAAGGCTCTCTGGTGCTGGTCGAGACGCGTCGCGACCTTGCCGGCATGACGCTTCCGTTCGAGCAAGCCGCTCAGCAAATCGACTCGGCGCGCTAAGAAAGCGCTTTCCGTTTCACCGAAAGGGCGGCACTTGCCGCCCTTTTTTTGTTTGAGGCCAGCCATGAACACCGGCCGCGCTGGTCGGGCACTGGTGCTGCAAAGGCAATCTGTCGCTCAATGGCTTAGCACTCGCTTAGCTCCACAACCGGTAAAGACGCCGGCTGCATCCCGCTGCCGAGCCATACAACCAGTGGAGAGTCGTTTCGGCCCGATTTGTTCCCTCACAGGTTTTTGAGTCGATACGGGTAATCCACGAGAACTAATTGGCATAACGGCGCGCCAAAGCAACATTTTTTGTCCGGCCCCATTAACATCTTGTCATACAAAAGGACTACACTAAATCCATCGAATGTTGCGGCGCATCAACCCGTTGCGACATCGTGGGCAGAGGGTAACTCTCCGATGTTGGTCGGAAGATGTACGGCATTTGCTGACAACACAAGCCCAAGCGGATGTGTTCGAATTCTTTCGTATAGTAGTAAAGCGTTACACTGCCGCGCTGGTGGGCAGAAACCCTTTTTAGGGGGACTTTCATGTTTCGTACCGACTCGAACGCAGATGGCAATGTCGTGCGGCGCCCGACGCCAGGAGGTGGCGGTTCGCCAGCCTTCCCGGCCCCGGTCCAGCCCAAGCGGCTTAGCACTGCTCAGCGTGTCACCAAGCGCGCTGTGGATGTCCTTGGCGCGCTCGTTTTCTTCGCATTGTTCGGTCCGCTCTACCTCCTGGTGGCACTTTGCGTAGCGGTCAGCATGGGAAGACCCGTGCATTTCTGGCAAAACCGGCTTGGCGAAAGAGGCCAGCGGTTCCGCTTCTACAAGTTTCGCTCCATGGTGCACAACTCGGAAGAAGTGCTCGACGATTACCTGAGTCGCAACGACATGGCCCGCACAGAATGGGACACGTTTCAAAAGCTCGAGAAAGATCCACGCATCACGCCACTGGGGCAATTCATTCGCAAACTGAGCCTCGACGAAATTCCGCAATTCTGGAACGTGTTGAAGGGTGACATGAGCCTCGTCGGCCCGCGCCCTTGCATGGAACGTCAGCGTTCGTTGTATGGCAAGCATTGGCCACATTACTGCTCGATGCGCCCTGGAATCACAGGTCTGTGGCAAGTGAGCGGGCGCAACAAGCTGTCTTACGCCAAGCGCGTAGAACTCGATGCGCAATATGTCAACAACTGGTCCTTAATGTTCGACGTCCAGATTCTGGTTCGGACAGTCAAGACTGTGATTACGGGAGACGGATCGCGATGAATCCAATCAAGCCGGTCATCTTGTGTGGCGGCGCAGGGACCCGGCTTTGGCCCTTGTCGCGCAAGGCGCTTCCCAAGCAGTTCGCACCCTTGCTCAATGGCAAGAGTCTGTTGCAGCTGACGTTGGAACGACTGCGTGTACTCAACGCCGAAGTGATGTGCGTCGCTGCAGAAGAGCATCGCTTCCTTGTCCAGGAAGCGATCGATGCAGCCGCAGTGCACGGCACCCAATTGCTCGAACCAGTCGCACGCAACACAGCTGCTGCTATGGCTATCGCTGCCCTGCTGTGTGAGCCGGATCAGTTGATGTTGTTTGCACCGGCCGACCACCACATCCCCGATGCGGAAGGCTTCGCCGCTACGGTGCGCAGCGGCATCGAAGCTGCGATGGCCGGCAACATCGTCACGTTCGGAGTGGCGCCTACTTTCCCAAGTACAGGCTATGGCTACATCCGCCAAGGCGACGCGCTCGGTTTGGACGGCGACATGGCGATCGCGCGCCGTGTCGATGCCTTCATCGAAAAACCGGTGGCTGCGGACGCCGTTCAGTTGGTATTGGCCGGCGGTAATTTTTGGAATGCGGGCATCGTGCTGGTTAGGGCCAACGTCCTGGTAGATGCCCTGCGCGCACACGCGCCCGACATCCTGGAAGCCTGCAAATTGGCCACCGCTGCGCCTGAGCAGGATGGCAGCTTCCTGCGAATGAACCGAAGCGCATTCGAGAGTTGCCGCAGCCAGAGCATCGACTATGCGGTGCTGGAACAGTGCGACCACGTCGCGGTCGTCCCGTTCGCAGGGGTCTGGAGCGATGTGGGCAGCTGGAACGCAGTTGCAGAGCTCTATCCGGAAGATGCTGACGGAAACCGGGTACATGGTCACGGCTTTTCAGTCGACTCGCGTAACACGTTCATCCATGCACCGAACCGTCCAGTCGTTGCGCTGGGCACCGACGATCTCATCATCGTCGACACACCGGACGCAGTGCTTGTTGCCCACGCGAGCAACGCAGAGCAAGTGAAGAATGTCGTGAACCTGCTTGTTTCCAATGGGCAGGTTCAGGCCACCGAACACAGACGCGTCGCGAGACCCTGGGGGGCGTACGACAGCGTCGACAACGGCGAGCGTTTCGAAGTCAAGCGGCTGAGTGTCAAACCCGGTGCAAAGCTCTCACTGCGCATGCATCACCACCGCGCCGAGCATTGGGTGGTCGTCAAAGGCACCGCTCGCGTGACACGCGACAACGAAACGATCCTGCTGCGCGAGAACGAATCGATCTTTATCCCGCTTGGTAGCGTCTATCGACTCGAAAATCCGGGAAAGATCCCGCTCGAAGTGATCGAAATCCAGTCCGGGAGCTATCTCGGCAAAGACGACATCGTGCGCTTCGACGACAACTACGGTGTCGTCATTCCTGTCACCGTGCCGCGTAAGCACGCATAACCGACCGCCTGGAGCACCTCATGAGCCTGCCATCCGACACATCGAAGCGAATTTACGTTGCCGGCCATCGCGGCATGGTGGGTAGCGCGATCGTTCGCGAACTGCACCTTCGCGGATTCATGAACATCGTGACGCGTACACGCAGCCAACTCGATCTGACCAACCAGAGCGAGGTCAAAGCCTTCTTCAAGAGCGAGGCCGTCGACGAGGTCTACATGGCAGCGGCCAAGGTCGGCGGCATCCACGCCAACAATACCTACCCTGCCGAGTTCATCTATTCCAACCTGATGGTGGAAGCCAATGTCGTGCATGAAGCTTGGCGTGCAGGCGTCAACAAACTTTTGTTTCTTGGGTCGAGCTGCATCTATCCGCGACTTGCGCCGCAGCCGATGGCAGAGAACGCGTTGCTGTCGGGTTCGCTCGAACCTACCAATGAGCCATATGCCGTCGCCAAGATTGCCGGCATCAAGCTGTGCGAAAGCTACAACCGTCAATACGGCACCGACTATCGAAGCGTCATGCCGACCAACCTGTATGGTCCCGGCGACAACTACCATCCGGAAAACAGCCACGTGCTGCCGGCGATGATCCGTCGATTCCACGAAGCGAAACTGGCTGAAACGCCGCAAGTCGTCATCTGGGGCACAGGCTCTGCCAAGCGCGAGTTCCTGTACGTCGACGACATGGCCAAGGCCTGCATTCACGTGATGGATCTGTCCGCGCACACGTACAAGGCAAACACCGAGGTCATGCACAGCCACATCAATGTCGGCACAGGTGAAGATCTTTCGATCGCCGACCTTGCGCGCCTGGTCGCCAAGGTCGTCGGTTATGAGGGCGAGATCGTTCAGGATGTGAGCAAGCCCGACGGCGCGCCGCGCAAATTGCTGAACGTCGACAGGCTGAACAATCTTGGCTGGCAAGCCAGTACCGAACTCGGAGCCGGCATCGCACTGGCTTACGAAGACTTTATCGAAACCACGCAATCTGTAGAGCACGCCCAATGACTTTGAAGAAAGCCCTGATCACCGGGATCACCGGCCAGGACGGCTCGTACCTTGCGGAACTGCTGCTTGAAAAGGGATATGAAGTGCATGGCATCAAGCGCCGCGCTTCCTCGTTCAATACCGAGCGCATCGATCATTTGCTTGAAGACGCACCGAACCACGATCGCCGTTTGCATATGCACTACGGTGACCTGACGGACACCAGCAATCTCACCAGCATCATCCAACAGGTCCAACCCGACGAGGTTTACAACCTCGGCGCGCAAAGCCATGTTGCAGTGAGCTTCGACTCGCCTGAGTACACCGCCAATGTGGACGCGATGGGCACGCTTCGTTTGCTCGAAGCGATTCGAATTCTCGGACTGCAGCACAAGACCCGCTTCTACCAGGCGAGTACCAGCGAACTGTATGGTCTCGTTCAGGAGATTCCGCAGCGCGAAAGTACGCCGTTCTATCCACGCAGCCCGTACGGCGTGGCCAAGCTCTACGCTTACTGGATCACCAAGAACTACCGAGAGGCCTACGGCATGTATGCCTGCAACGGCGTACTCTTCAACCACGAGAGCCCGCGCCGTGGAGAAACGTTCGTTACCCGCAAGATCACGCGCGGACTGGCCAACATCGCTCAAGGCCTAGAGCAGTGCATACACATGGGCAACCTGGATGCGCTGCGCGACTGGGGCCATGCGCAAGACTACGTCCGCATGCAGTGGATGATGCTGCAGCAAGAGGAGGCACGCGATTACGTCATCGCGACCGGCGTGCAATACAGCGTGCGCGAGTTCATCGCAAAGGCAGCCGAACAGTTGGGCATCACGCTCGACTTCGTCGGCAAAGGCGTGGAAGAGAAAGCGATCGTTCGCAAGATTACCGGGGATAAGGCGCCTGCCGTCCAGGTCGGCCAGGTTCTAGTACAGGTCGAAGCTCGTTACTTTCGTCCCGCCGAAGTCGAAACACTGCTGGGTGATCCTTCGCTGGCAAAATTGGATCTCGGATGGGTGCCCCAAATCACCCTCGACGTCATGGTTGCCGAGATGGTGGCAAACGATCTCGACCGCGCCAAACGATATGCCTTGCTGAAGACACACGGCTACTCGATATCCGTCAGCAAGGAAGATTGAGCGCATTCCCATGGTGATTTCTCTACGCCGTTTTGCGAGCAACGCCGCACTTTCCGTGCTTCAGGTGCTTGTCTCCGGCGTTATCCTTTTCCTGTTGTATCGCTATCTGCTCAAGCACCTCGGTGCCGAGCAGTTGGGCCTGTGGTCGGTGCTGCTGGCCAGCACGTCGTTCGCGCGACTGAGTGATTTCGGATTGACCGGCGGCGTCGTCAAGTTCGTCGCTCGTTATCGCGGCAAGGACGACCCGGTCGGTGCCTCGGAAGTCGTTCAGACCACCGTGTTGACCATCGCCGTGGTGATGGGCGTGGTGCTGTTGGCACTCTATCCATTGCTCATCCACATCCTGAACTGGACGCTTCCCGCAGCCTCTATTCACGAAGCACGCAGCATCCTGCCGTGGGCTGTGTTGAGTGTTTGGGTCGGGGCCATTGCCGGTGTGTTTCAGGCAGGAATCGACGGCTGCCAACGCGCGGGCTTGCGGCACATCATCTCCATTGGCGGAAACGTCTTCCTGATCGTTTGCGTCATCTGGTTCGTGCCCAAGTACGGTCTGGAAGCTTTGGCTCGCGTGCAAGTCGCGCAATGGGTTGTGGTCGGCATCGCCAACTGGGTTTTGTTGCGTTTCCTGATGAAGGAACTCCCATTGCTCCCATGGCGCTGGTCGAAGCCGCGTTTCAAGGAAATGCTTGGCTACGGCCTCAACTTCCAGTTCGTGATGATCGCCGTCATGCTGTGCGACCCGGTCACCAAACTCTTGATGAGCCGGTTTGGTGGATTGAGTTCGGCAGCGTATTACGAGATGGCTAGCCAGCTCGTCATCCGTGTTCGGACGCTTCTCGTTTCGGCCAACGCAGTCATCGTTCCTGTCATCGCTGAACTCCAGGAGAAGTCGCCGGAGAAGTTGCGTGACGTTTACGTCCGTGCCTATGAAACGGTGTTCTTTCTGGCACTGCCGGTCTATGCGGGCATGTTCTTGCTTTTACCGTTGGTGTCGGACGTCTGGATCGGCCACGTCGAACCGCAGTTCATCGTCTTCGCCGCCATCCTGATCGGCACCTACTTCCTGAACAATCTGGAAGTACCCGCGTATTTCGACAACCTCGGGACGGGCGAACTGGGCTGGAACAGCGTGGCGCACTTCACTATGGCCGGGCTGAACGCCGCCTTGGGTGCGTTGTTCGGCTACCTGTGGGGCGCCGTTGGCGTCGCAGCAGGCGCATCGATTGCATTGCTGGTGTCGAGCGCCATGGTGCTGTGGTTTGTCAACCGCAAATACAAGGTGCCTATGCGGCAATTGATCCCGCGCGATCACCGTCTGATCGCCGTGGTGATCGGCTGCGTCACGATCGCCGGCATCGCCTGGCTGGCGTGGATCCAGACCCAGGGCCTCAGCATCCTCACGAACACGGGCATGGCGGTTGCGGCATTCGTCGTCGCGTACGTCGCGGTCGGCTGGAGGCATCCGTACCGCCATCAACTCGAGCGCTCCTGGCGCGACCATTTCTCGGGGACCGCCAAATGAGTACAGCCGTCGCATCGCCCATCTCGATCTCGCTCTCTTCGCTCCGCGTGATGTGGATCGCTATGGGAATGATCGCGGCCGTCAAGATCAATGTGATCGGCGAGATTTATATCGGCGAGGTGCTGGCACTTGTCGCGCTGCCATTCCTGTTATTGAAGCGCAGAGTCGACAGGAACGTCGCTTTTGTTATCGGCCTCGCGGTGTTCTGGAGTGCGGGGCAGTTCATCTCCGACCTGATCAACCAGACCGATCGCAACCTGTCTGTGAAGGGTGTATTGGCACCCATCGTGTTCGCGGCCACCATCGGCTCGACGATGATCCTTTTCGATCGCTACCCAAAGCGCATGCCATCACTGTTGCTGGGCGTTGCCCTCACGCTTTTCGTCGATGTGATCTTCACGCCTACGCCTGAGCAAATCTTCGAGCCCTGGAAATGGGGATACGGCGTCGCCACACTCGGCATAGGCTTGGTCTGGCTTTCGTTCTTCCGTGCGCGAAGCCTGTTGCTCATGAGCCTCGCGGTGCTTGCCTTCTTTGTCGCATGCATTCTTGCCAGCGCGCGGTCACTCGCCATGATCCCCCTCGCAGGTTTCGCGGCTTACGTCTTCTGGCACACCGACATTGCACGCGGTTTCAAGCGCTGGCTCACCGGCCGCTTCGGGCCTCTCAAGATCGCGGCGCTCGTCATCGCTGTAACTTGGGCACTGAACACCGGGTTGACAGCGTTTTTCTCATCCGGCGTGCTGGATCCGTTCCTTGAACCGACAGTGTCGGCCAAATACAAGCAGCAGGCTTCCGCCGACGTGGGGCTGCTTCTTGCCGGGCGTTCTGAATCACTCATTTCGATCCAGGCCTACCTCGACGCACCGATAGTCGGCCACGGTTCGTGGGCACAAGACAAATCCGGCTACATCTCGCGCTACACGGCGCTGTTGTACAAGCTGGGCATCAGCGACAACCTGAATAACGACGACGCGACCGACCTTGCGCTCATTCCTGCGCACTCGTATCTTTTCGGTGCCCTGGTGTGGAGTGGCTTGGCAGGCGGCATCTTCTGGATTGCCTTCACGTTCCGCGTCATAAAGCGATATTTGAAGTTCGCTACGCGCCTTCCGCTCTACTTTCATGTGGGCTTGGTCAACTTGCTCTGGAACCTATTTTTCTCCCCCTTTGGTGCCGACGCACGCTGGGCCGTCGCGGTGTTTATCGCGGCGCTGTTTGCGTGTTGCAACCAGTTGGGCAGAACCACCACTCAGTCGCCAGCCGCGTGAAACTCCTGCATCTCGTTTCCTCGATCGATCCCCGTGGCGGCGGCATTTCCGAAGGTGTCGTCCGCCTACAAAGCGCCTTGTCGCGGGCCGGCCATGAAGGCGAAATCCTTACGCTCGATGCGCCGGACGAGCCGTTCGTCAAAGCGTTTCCCGGGAAGATTCACGCGCTCGGCCCTTCGCGCGCCACTTATGCCTACACCCCTGGGCTCACCCCTTGGCTACGCCAGCATGCGAGCGAATACGACGCCGTCATCGTGAATGGCCTCTGGCAGTACACCGGCCTGGGTGCTCTGCGGGCGCTGGGTGCGCTGGGCGATGCCGCACCGCCTTATTTCGTTTTTCCGCATGGCATGCTGGACCCTTGGTTCAAGCGACGCTATCCACTCAAGCACCTGAAGAAATCGCTGTACTGGGCACTGGCGGAGTACCGGGTCTTGCACAACGCGGCCGCCGTGCTCTTTACGTGCGAAGAAGAAAGATTGCTCGCACGCGAATCGTTCTGGCCCTACCGCTGTGAAGAGGCAGTCGTGTCCTACGGCACTTCAGAGCCACCCGCTGAATCGAGCCACCTCACCGAAAGCTTTCTTCAAACCTTTCCGGCGTTGCGGGAAAAGCGACTCGTGCTTTTCCTGGGTCGTATCCACGAGAAGAAAGGTTGCGATCTTTTGATCGACGCCTTCGCGCAGGCAGCAGCCCGTTCGCCCGATGTTCATCTCGTCATGGCCGGACCTGACCAGGAAGGCTGGGTCGACGCTTTGCAGGCGCGTGCCCAGGAACTCGGGATCGCCAATCGCATCACTTGGGCCGGAATGCTCTCGGGTGACGTCAAGTGGGGTGCCTTCTATGCCTGCGAAGTGTTTTGCCTGCCGTCGCACCAGGAGAATTTCGGGATCGCCGTGGCCGAGGCACTTGCCTGCGGTCGACCCGTGCTGATCTCCGACAAGGTCAACATCTGGCGCGAAGTGGCTGACGATGCCGCCGGCCTCGTCGATACCGACACGCTGCCAGGCACTCAACAGCTGCTGCAACGCTGGCTCGATGCGACGCCGGCAGAAATGGCCGCGATGAGATCAGCCGCACGGCGCTGTTTCGAGCAGCGGTTTCGCATCGAGCAAGTCGCACAGAATCTGGTCCAGGCGATTCGCCAGTACGCGCCCAGCCTGTCGGTTGCGGCGACTGCTCAGAGTCCTGCGCAGGATGTGCAGGACATAGGCGTTTGAAATGACAGCGCCTTTGGGGTTGTGCGTGGTCGTGCTCACGCACAACGAAGAGCAGCACATCGAGCGCGCCCTGAAAAGCGTGGCGGGTATTGCGAGCGAGGTGTTCGTCATCGATTCCGGATCAACCGATCGCACAACTGAAATCGCAGGACAGCACGGCGCCACTGTGCTGTTTCATCCGTTCGTCAATCAGGCGCGCCAGTTTCAATGGGCGCTCGACCACGCGCCAATCACCGCCGACTGGATCATGCGGCTCGACGCCGACGAAGTGATCGAGGCAGATCTCTCGGCCGAGATCGCGAGGAAGCTTCCACACCTGCCCAAAGAAGTCGTCGGCATCAACCTGAAGCGAAAGCACATCTTCATGGGCCGCTGGGTGCGACACGGCGGCCGCTATCCGCTCGTGCTGCTTCGCATATGGCGTCGTGGTCTGGGCCGCGTCGAAGATCGCTGGATGGACGAACACGTGCTCGTTCGCGGTGGCCGCACCGAAACATTCGATGGCAGTTTTGCGGACGACAACCTGAATGACCTGAGTTTCTTCACGCAGAAGCACAATAAGTACGCGACGCGCGAAGCCATCGAAGTCCTCAATCAGCGGCATAACCTGTTCCCGCACGACGACGGCATGAGCAAAGACAGTGCATCGACGCAGGCGTCGGCCAAGCGCTGGATCAAGGAGCGTGTGTACAACCGCATCCCCTTCACGGTCAGCGCCCCTGCTTATTTCATCTGGCGTTATGTTTTTCAGCTCGGGTTTCTCGACGGCCGTTCCGGCTTGGTTTATCACGCACTTCAAGGGTTTTGGTATCGGTTTCTGGTTGGTGCGAAGGTGATGGAACTTGAGCGTGCCACCGCCCACCTTAACGACAAGAATTCAATGATTGCCGAGTTATCGCGCCTCACGGGCCACACTCTGGCGCGTCCGCCCGCTGAAGGCGCTTCTCGGTGAAGATCCTGGTTTATGGAATCAACTTCGCACCTGAATTAACCGGCATCGGCAAGTATTCAGCGGAGATGGCCGCCTGGTTGGCGGCTGCGGGCCACGAGGTGCGGGTTGTCACCGCACCTCCCTATTATCCAAAATGGGCGGTATGGCCCGGCTATCACGCTGGCCGGTACAGCAGTGAGATATGGCAAGGCGTGACCGTGTTCCGTGCGCCGGTTTGGGTTCCACGCAAGCCGACCGGGCTGACGCGCGTAATTCATCTCGCCAGCTTCGCGCTGGCCAGCATTCCGTCGTTGCTGGCGCAATGGCGCTGGCGACCCGACGTGGTCTGGCTGGCCGAACCCCCCCTTTTTTGCGCACCGGCCGCCGTCGCCTTCGCACGACTCGTTTCAGCCAAAGCATGGCTGCACATCCAGGACTATGAAGTCGACGCCGCGTTCGACCTTGGTCTTCTCAAAGGCCAGTGGGTGCGGCGTATGGTCATGGGCGGTGAGCGCTGGCTGATGCGTCGCTTCGATCGTGTGTCGACCATTTCCGAGCGGATGCTCCAGCGCGCAAGCGACAAGGGCGTCGATTCATCACGGCTTGTCTCGCTGCCGAACTGGGTCGATGTTTCGGCGATTCGACCGTTGACCCACTCTAGCCCGTACCGCGCGGAGCTCGGCATTCCCGACGACGCGATAGTGGCGCTCTACTCGGGAAACATGGGCGGCAAGCAAGGCCTGGAAGTGCTGTCCGAAGCAGCCAGCCATTTGAAAGCCGTGCCCGGTATCGTGTTCGTGCTGTGCGGCAACGGCTCGGGGCGCGCTGACCTGATGCAACGCTGCAGCGGACTTCCGAATGTCAAGTTCATCGAACTGCAGCCGCTCGAGCGGCTCGGCGATCTGTTGGGCCTTGCCGACATTCACCTGTTGCCGCAACGCGCCGACGCTGCCGATCTCGTGATGCCTTCCAAGCTCACCGGCATGTTGAGCAGCGGTCGCGCGGTCATCGCCACCGCGCATGCCGAGACCGAACTGGGGAAGGTCGTCATGCAATGTGGCGCGCTCGTACCACCGGACGACGCCAAGGCGTTGGCCGACCGCATCGAGTGGCTGGCGGGGCAGCCCGAGCTGCGACGCGAGATGGGCGTGAAGGCGCGGCACTACGCTGAAACGTGCATCGCCAAAGACGCGGTGCTTGCGAAGTTCGATCGCGACCTGCGCACCTGTCGGGCGAGCTGATCGACCAGGCGACCTGGTCAACGCCGACGATTGCACCGCAATATCGACAAAGACACCAGACAATGAAAAAGGGCCTTGCGGCCCTTTTTTATTGCTCCTCTGGAAGGATGCTCTCGTAGTTGTAGTTGGTGTACCGGTAGCGTCCGTACTTGTAGGCCCCATAACCTTGCCGGCTCGGTTCGATCGCATTCAGCAAAACGCCGTTGGCCGCCTTGCCGCCCAGCGCCAGCCGGCGCGTGGCCTCCTTCAACTCGCCCATTGTCGAGGTGTGCGCACGGGCCACCAGCAGCACCGTGCCTGCATGCGTCGCCACTGCGGCGGTATCGGCTGCCACCAGCACCGGCGGCGTATCGATGATCACCAGGTCGTACTGCTCGGAGAGCTTTTCAAGAATCGTGTTGAACGAGTCGGACAGCAGCAGTTCACCCGGGTTAGGCGGCAGTTGCCCGGTCGCCAGCAAGTCGAGATTTGGAATGACCTGCTTGTGAACAGTCTGCTGAATCGTCAAGCTGCCGGCGATGAGTTCAGAGAGGCCGCCGTGGCGCTGCAGACCCATGTACTGATGGATGTGTCCACGGCGCAGATCGGCGTCGATCAGCAGCGTGCGTTTACCCGCTGCGGCCATCAGCGCCGCGAAGTTTGCGGTGACGAAGCTCTTGCCGACGCCAGGTGTCGCGCCGGTAATCATCACCCGGTTGTTGGGCGACTCGAGCATCGCGAACTGCATGGCGGTGCGGAGACTGCGCAGGCTTTCGATCGCCAGATCGTCCGGCCGCTCGATGGCGAGCAACCTGACGCCGGTCGCACCGGTCAGTCGACGTTGCGCGATGCCCTTTTGTGCCGGGCTCAAAGGAATGCTCGAGAAAACCGGCAGTCCGATGTTCATTTCCAATTCATGCGGGTCACGAATGCGTTGCTCGACCAATGCATTTCGGATGAAGGCAGCCAGGATGCCGAGGAACAGGCCCAGCACCAGAGCGATGAGCACGATCATGCTGCGCTGTGGCTTGACTGGCGAATCCGGCACGGTCGCACTGTCGAGCAGTCGCACGTTGCCGACCTTGCCTTCTTTGACCAAACGCAGTTGCAGCGCCTGATTGAGCAGGGATTGATAGAGCGTCGTGTTGACGGTCACGTCGCGTTGCATGCGAACGGCATCTTGCTGAATGCCCGGCAACGCCTTGATGCGTCCCTGGACATCGTTGATGTCGCGGCTGAGCGCTGCCACCTGCGCATCGAGAGTCTGGACCAGCGGGTGATTGGACGTGAAGCGCGCTTCGAGTTCACGACGACGTTGCTGCGCCTCGAGCAGCTTGGTCTGACGGTCGACGGCGGTTGCCAGCACCAGCTTGGCTTCTTCGTCGAATGCGACGGTGCCCTTCTGGTTGCGATAGCTGTTGTAGAGCTGCTCGGACTCCTCGAGCTGGCGCTTGTACTGCGGCAGTTGAACATCCAGGAATGCCAGCGTCTTTTGCGCTTCGGCCGCTTTGCGCTCGATATTCTGGCGAACGTACTGGCTGCCGATCGCGTTCAGGATTTGCGTGACCTTGATGGGATCAGGATCTTGCAGCGTCGCGCTGATCACGCTCGTTTGCTTGCCCTTTTCGGCCAGCACCAGTCGAGACTGTAATGTCTCGATGGTGGCTTGCTTAGACAAACGAATCACGCGGAACTGCGCGCCGGCTTTGCCCAGCAACTCCGCGACGGTGAACTCGATCGGGCCTTGTGGCGTGTCGGCCTTCAGCAGTGCTCCGACCTTGCCGGTCAGCACTTCGCTCCAGCCCTTGTGTTCCAGCGTGTAGGCGCCGTCGCCCTTGGCCGTCAGGATGAACTCGCTTGGCTCCAGAGAAGGCGGCACCTCGAAGCGTGAGACAACGATCTTTTCGGTTCCCGACACGTAGCCGCCAAAACCGAGGAAGCCCGGGTTAGAAAGTTGCGTCGCGTGACGCGACAGCCATCCACCAATCAGCGGCGCATAGCGCGGATAGGCGTCGACATACAGCTTGGTCGCCTCCACCGCCTGGCCGACGATCATTCGTGAGCGCAAGATTTCGATCTCGGCGCTGGCCGGAGTTTTCACGTCGAACTGCGCATTGGCCTCGCCCAGGAAGCTCTTGTTGGCGTTGTTGTTCTCTTCTTCGACCTGGATCAGCAGGTTCGACTCGTAGATAGGCTGACTCAACAAGGCGTACGCGACGCCGATGGCAAGCACCACCGCAGTGATGGCTGCCACCAGCCACTTGTTGGCAAGCAGAATGTCCAGGTAGTGACCAAGATCGACGTCGTCGTCATCGCCACGGCTGGAGGTGCTGGACGGAGTCAGCGTCGAATGGGAGGTGAGTGTGGAGTTCATCGGCTGGATGCTTTTGTAATGCGTTGGACCCAATGCCGGGCACCGGCTTCTATTTGCGCGAGAGATGCTTGAAACACTTCGCGTGGTCGGCGGTACGGATCAGGCACGTCCTGCCCGTTCTGTCCGGCCATCTGAAAAACTTTTCCGTTGGTGAACGGATAGCGCTCGTGCATGGCACGCCGCTGGTTGCGCTCCATGACAAGAATCACGTCGGCACGCTGGCACATGTCGAGGCTGATTTGGCGCGCCCTGTGCGCGTCGATGTCGATGCCCTTCTCGCGCATCAACTCTTTAGCTACCGGGTCCGCCGGATAGCCGACCAACGCACCCAGGCCGGCCGAACTCACGTCGCGCCCGGGCAAGGCAGCAGCCATCAGGCCTTCGGCCATGGGACTGCGACAGATGTTTCCGGTGCACACGATGAGGATGTTCCACATGGGGTTGTTGTTGCGCGACCTGAACCTGTTACTTGTAGGTTCCGCGAACCAGATTCGCGCCCTGCGCCGACGGCAGGATCAAATTGACGATGCGACTCCAGCGCACCAACTCGACCGGGTCGACAAAGACGACGTCCTTGGGTTGCAAGGCGAAGCCATCGGCCATCGCCAACGCCAATGCGTTGCGTGCATCGAGATGGAAGATCGCCTGTCCGCCTTTTGGAAGGTTGCGGACCACGTAGATCTGACGCGGATTGGCCGTACCCAAGTCGACGCCTCCGACTTCGCTCAGTGCGTCGTTCAGGCTCAAACGACCATTTCGCATCAGCACGGCGGCTGGGCGCAACACCTCGCCCATCACGGAAATCTTGCTGTCTTCACGGTTGCGCACGGTCACCATGTCGCCGCTGCGCAGCGGAATTCGCGTGGGGTCAACACCCACCTCAGCCATACCCATCAAGTCGATCGACGTTGTTACACCATCGCGGGTCAGTGTCACGAAAGACCGGTCTCCTGTCGGCGTAATGCCACCAGCACGGCTGATGGCTTCAGGCAAAGTCATCGGAATGTCGGTAAAAACTTGCAGGCCCGGAACACGCACTTCGCCTTCGACATAGGCGCGCTTGCTACGAAACGCTTGAACGCGAACGTTGACTTGCGGCTCCTTGAACACGCGCTGCAGTCGTTTGGTGACAACGTCTTCGAGTTCCTGCACCGTCATCCCCGCCACCTTGAGGGTGCCGGCGTACGGAAAGCTCAGTTGCCCGGTGTTGGACACGATAAAACCCGGTGCCGGCGAGACGCTGGCGGGGTCAGCCACGGTCGTTGCAGGAATCGCACTCGAAATGATTTCTGGATGGTCGAAAACGGTGATGCCAACGACATCGCCGGGACCGAGGCGGTAGACCTCGGGTTCGCCGAGCAGTTTTGCGACGTCCTGAGGAAGCGTTGTACGGCGCGATGAAGTCAGCGTACGCAGAAGCTCAGGATTGATCTCCGAGACAGAGCCTTCGGGTGGCAGATCAGGATTGACCACTCCACCACTTGCCGCATTGGCCTTGGCTGCATTGTCTTTGACCTCACGCACGGCGCTGCTGGTCGATTCATAGCCAGGTCCAATCGCGGCGCAACCCGACACCGTAAGGAGTACCAGGCCAGACGCCGCCAACGCGACAGATGTGTAAATTCGTTTCAATCCGGACCCCCGAAATCGCAGTAAAAATGAATACTTTTGCAAACAGTTACGACTGTACATCACGTAACGCCAAAACCTCAAGTTGTTTCGGGGTGTACATCGTTTGATGGAGAAACGTGAACTTTTGCACTAATTGCAAAAATCCACAAAATCTCGCTTTTGCCCTTTTCCAGTCACGTTTTCTAGCTATCGAATAAATAGCAACGCGCTCTGAAAAAGTCTGGTGCGATCAGGGCGTTTCTGTCTGCGCAGCGCGTTTCCACGCCACGGTTGCCTGATCGGTGTCGTCACGCGCCTCAGCGAGGGTTGCGAGTGCCTGCCAGGAGCGCCTGTAAAGGCCTGCGTCCTGCAGGCCATTGCCGGCTTGCGTCAGCAATTGTTGGGCCTTGCCCCAAAGCTGCCGCTTCATGCAGGCCATGCCCGCGAGGTACTGCAGGTTCGGGTCGCGCGGGTTGTTGCGCTGCGCCAATTCGATGCGCGCGAGCCATTCCGCGTCAACAGAGTCCAGCCCCGCTTCCAGAGCGCGAGCCAGCTTCACGCGCAGACTGTCGCCCACGCTCTGCGGCTGTTCGACCATTCGGGTCCAGGCCGGCAACAACCAGCCTCGGGCAATGGCGAGGTCGCCGCGCAACAGCGCCATGCGCTGAGCACCATGGATCGCAACCTCGGGCATTTCTCGCTCGGAGGGCTCCAGTTGCCCCCAGGCGCTAATGAGCTGCGCCGGATCGTGCGCACTGGAGAGCAACTCGGTCGCCAGGCCGCGCACGATGCTCTCCGCCGCTGCATTTGAAAACGCCCGGTGCTTGGCCAATAGCCGCGCTGTCTCGAGAGCCTCGAGCGTGCGCCGGTCGAGGCGCGCCGCCTTGAGCCGCAAGCGCAGCGCCAGGGTGCGCCGCTGCGCGCCTTGGGGCAACTCCTCGAGCCGCGCCAGCGCCGCCGGCGCGTCGCGGTCTTCAAGTGCCCACCGCGCGGCGCGCAACTGGACACCTTCGCGCGTCTCGGGTGCCGGCAACGCATTGCGATCGACACTTTCGTTCAACGCCTGCTGCAAATGTGCGTCGCGGGCGGGCCGGTCTTGCAGGGCTTGGGCGCTCTCTGCCGCCAGAAGATGCGACAGCACCCTCACTTGCTGCGCCTGAGGTAGCCGGGCGTCGAGCGCGGCAAGTGTCTTTTCCTGCATCAATGCTGCTTGCGCCGCCTTGCGGGCGCGCGAGAACCGACCGGCAATCAACTGCGCCAGAGCGTCGAGCAGGGCGCCATAAAGGGCTCGCTCTTTTTGCTGCATCCGCCATTGCCGCGCCTGCACCGGCAACGAGAACAAAGCCGACAGGCCGCGCAACGCGAGGTGCAGCAGCATGAAGGCGGCCACCAGAAGCAGCAGCACAAGGTTCAGCGACAGGTCGACTCGCCATGGCGGCCAGAAGACGGTGATCGTGCCCTGGTTGTTGCCCGCGAACAGCGCCACGGCCGCCGCAATGCCGAAAAGCGCCAGAAGCCAAAGAGCAGCACGCATCGGCAGTTCAGCGTCCTGCTGCGGCGGTCGCGATGGCCGCCAGCGTGTCGTCGATGCGCGGCGGCTCGGTCGACTTGACCTGCGCCTGCAGCTGCTGCACCAGCGTTGCCGCGGCCTGCGTACGGCGCGACGCGGGGTCGAAGTACCGGTTCAGCGTGGCCGATACCGTGCCCAGCTCGGTGCGGGCGTTGTCGACCTGGCGCGACATCAACGCCAACCTGACATTGAGCAACTTGAGCTTCAGGTTTTCGCGCAAGAAAAAGGTCTGGTCGGGTGCGAGCAGCACGGACTCCGGTCGCTCGATGCGCCCGACGCGCAGCAACGACCGCGCCTCGCTTCGCGCGATCAGCAGCGCGCGTTGCCACCAGGGCGCGTCCGTCGGCACAGGTTCGGCCTCCCATGGATTGGCGCCCGCCCCACGCATCGCGACCGCGTTGACCGTCGGCAGATCGTCGACGCCGCGCGTCAGGTCGTCGAGCTTGCGCAGGGCCTCGCCGCTGTCGGTACTCGCAGTGCTGCGAATGCGGTCGGCATCGCGCTGCATCGCGCGTTGCAACGGCGCGAGCCGCGGTTGCGCAGCGCGCGTGATGCGCAGATCGCCGGCCTTCAACGCGGCGAGCAAAGGCTCGGTATTGCCCGTGACTTCCGCCTGCTGCAGTGCCAGCCGCACGGCGGATTCGATGTCGACGACCAGGTTCTCGTCGCGCGAGCGCGACAGGCTCTGCATCAGGTCTTCGAGTTGCGAGCGCTGCAGAGCAACTTCGCCGACACGCGTTTCTGTGAGCGCGAGGCGAGCGGCCGTGTCGCGCACCGTCTCTTGCGCTTGCCGGGCCAGCGCGCGCGCTTCGGCCGCTTGCATCAAGGCATCGGCGCTTTGACGCGCCAGTTGCTCCTGCATGCCGCTGACTTTTTGCCACAGCACGATACAGAGCACGAGCGCGAGAAGCGCCACGATGGCGAGCAAGCCAACGACGATGCGGGACAGCATCGCAGCCGCGATAGAAGGTGAGACACCGAGCGGGGCACGAACCGTTGCCGGCGCAGATGCAGGTTGGGCGATAGGCGCTATCGGCTCTGGCGAAAGATCGTCCGACGGGAGGGCAGCGCTCATGCCAACGATTCTATCGAGGCGACCAGCGCTTCTTTGAGCGGTTGAGAGAGCACGACCGTGCCAAAACCCGTTGCCCTCGCCGCCTCAGCGATGCGCGCGTGCGTCGCGACCGCAAGCGCCTTGCCCCATAAAGTATTCGGCAACGCGCGTCGCAGATTGCCGATCGCTTCCGAGCTGCTGAAGAGCCAGATCGCGCCGCCCTCCGCGCCGTCGGCAGCGATGGCCAGCGCAGCGCTGTCGAATGCTGGTGGCAAGCGACGGTAGGCCACCACGGTGTCGTAAGACGCCTGCGCCATTTCGATCTCGTGCGCCAACCAATCGCGTCCTGCGGCATTACCGGCCGCATCGCCGCCGCGAACGATCAGCAAGCGCGCGCCCGGCGTTACCTGTGGGCGCACCAGAGCCCAAAGCGCTTCAGAATCAAAATTGCTGGTGGCCGCATCCGGCGCATCGATGGCACCTGACGCTACCCCTGCGTTACGCAGCGCGCGTGCGGTGCCGGGGCCGGTCGCCCAGCAGCGCAGCGTCACCGGCACCTCGCCCGGTCGCAGACGGAAGAACTCTTCCACCGCGTTGGCACTGACGAACATCACCGCGGCGTAGCCCGCGGCCCGCGCCCATGCTGCGCGCAAGGGCTCGAAGTCGGCCACCGGCGCGATGTCTATCAGCGGCAACGCCACGGCATCGAGCCCCGCGTTGCGCAGGTCATCGACCCATCGAGTGGCTTCCCGCGCCGGCCGCGTGACGATGACGCGCGTCGCACTCATGGCGGTGTGCCTTCAGTGCGCGCCGGCCGCACGCAGCAGCACAGCGGCCCGGTTGCCCAACGCCGCCGCAGCGTCGAGGTCGCCGGCCTCGGCTTCCGCATGGACCGCGACCAGCGAGGCGCTGCCCTCCGGATCGCCCCAGGCCGCATCGATGCGCAAGCCCCCGCCCCGCTGCCAGCGGGCATGCGCCGCGAGTGGCATCGAGCAGCTGCCGCCCATCGAGCGGCTGACGGCGCGTTCGGCCGCCGTGGCGAGCCAGTCGGAGCGGTGCCCCAAGGGCGCCAGTGCCGTGATCAGGTCTTCACGGTCTGCGCGAATCTCGATGCCGAGCGCACCCTGCCCGGCGGCCGGCAGCATGACGTCGGGCTCGAAGGCAATGCGAATCCGGTCTTGGAGCCCCAGCCGTATCAATCCCGCCGCAGCCAGGATGATCGCGTCGTACTGACCCTCGTCGAGCTTGCGCAACCGGGTGTCGAGGTTGCCGCGCAGCGGTTCGATGCGAATGTCGGGCCGCAGCGCGCGCAACAACACGACGCGGCGCAAGCTCGATGTGCCGACCACGGCGCCGTGCGGCAGGGCTTCCAGCGATGCGTAGCGCGGCGAGACCAGCGCATCGCGTGGGTCTTCGCGTTCCAGCACGCAGGCCAGCGCGAAGCCGAGCGGCAGGTCCATCGGCACATCCTTGAGCGAGTGCACGGCGATGTCGGCTGTGCCCTCTTCCAGCGCGGTTTCGAGTTCCTTCACGAACAAACCCTTGCCGCCGATCTTGCTCAACGAACGGTCGAGGATCTGGTCGCCACGGGTGGTCATGCCGAACAGGCTGACCGTGTGGCCTCTTTCTTGCAGCAGTGCCTTGACGTGTTCGGCTTGCCAGAGTGCCAGACGGCTTTCGCGCGTGGCGATCACGATGTTGCTCACAGGCGTTTTCCACTGGTGAATATGACCCGCGGAATGCTAGCATGTTGCGCTGCAGCAACGCCGATGGCCATGTCTTTCGGCGCGTTGAAAGCGCTTACGGCAATCCCGCCAAGACGAGGAAAGACCAGGAGAAGAGACCGTTGAAAACAACAAGCAAGACGACAAGCAAATCAGCAGCGCCCGTTGCAGTGACAAAGCGCAGGCCGAGCGAAGACCAGCCACTGGTCGATGACATCCGCTTGCTCGGCCGCATCCTCGGCGACGTGATCCGCGAGCAGGAAGGCGAAGAAACCTACGCGCTGGTCGAAAAGATCCGCACGCTTTCGGTCGCCTTCCGGCGCGACGCCGATCACCAGGCCGACCGCGCGTTGAAGAACCTGCTCAAGGGCTTGAGCGCGTCCGAAACAGTGCGTGTGATTCGCGCCTTCACCTACTTCAGTCACCTTGCCAACCTCGCCGAAGACCGGCATCAGATTCGCCGTCGCACCGAGGCCGATCGCGCCGGCGAAAGCGCGTCCGGCACGCTGCCGATGGCGCTAGCCCGCATCCGAAAAGCCGGCATCTCGCCCGCAGCCATTGTCGAAACGCTGGCCCACAGCTACGTGTCGCCAGTGCTCACCGCGCACCCGACCGAAGTGCAGCGCAAGAGCATCCTGGACGCCGAACGCGCCATCGCTCTGCTCTTGACCGCACGCGACGAGATCCAGCAGCGCCACTACGCGTTCATCGGCAAGAAAGACGCGCTCACACCGATCGAGTACGCCGAGAACGAGGAACAGATGCGCACCCGCGTGACGCAGCTCTGGCAGACGCGACTGCTGCGATTTTCGAAGCTGACGGTGGCCGATGAAATCGAAAACGCGCTGAGTTATTACGAAGCGACATTCCTGCGCGAAATTCCCCGTGTCTACGCCGACCTCGAACGCGCCCTGGGCCAGCGCGGCATTGCGCCGTTCCTGCGCATGGGCCAATGGATCGGTGGCGACCGCGACGGCAACCCGAACGTCACCGCCGACACGCTCGAATACGCGCTGAAACGCCAGTCCGAACTGGCACTGCGCCACTACCTGACCGAGGTGCATTTTCTCGGCGGCGAGCTGTCTTTGTCGGCCACGCTGATCGATGTGTCGGTCGAGATGCAGGCCTTGGCCGAGCGCTCGCCCGATGCCAACGAGCATCGGCACGACGAGCCCTATCGCCGTGCGTTGACGGGCGTGTACTCGCGCCTCGCCGCCACCTTGCGTGACCTGACCGGAGGCGAGGCCGCACGCCATGCCGTGGCGCCGCAAAACCCGTACACGCATGCTGAACAGTTTCTGGCCGACCTGCGCACCATCGAGGATTCGCTCATCGAAAAGCATGGCGCGGTGCTCGCCGCTCAGCGCCTGAGCCCGCTGATTCGCGCGGTCGAGGTGTTCGGCTTTCACCTGGCAACGGTCGACTTGCGCCAGAGTTCCGACAAGCACGAAGCCGTGGTCGCCGAACTGCTCGCCACCGCGCGCATGGAACCGGCCTACGCCGCGCTGGCCGAAGACGCCAAGCAAACGCTGCTGCTGAAACTGCTCGACGACGCACGCCCGTTGCGCGTGCCAGATGCGGCGTATTCGCCGCTGGCCCAAAGCGAACTCGCGATCTTTGCAGCGGCGCGTACTTCACGCGCGCGCTACGGCAATGCCGCTATTCGCCACTACATCGTGAGCCACACCGAAACGGTCAGCGACCTGCTCGAAGCGCTGCTGCTGCAAAAAGAAGTCGGCCTGCTGCGCGGCGCCATGGACAAGGACGCCACCAACGACCTCATCGTCGTGCCGCTGTTCGAAACCATCGAGGACCTGCGCAACGCCGCGCCGATCATGCGGGCCTTCTATGCGCTGCCGGGCATTGCCGCGCTGGTGCAGCGGTCAGGTGCGGAGCAGGACGTGATGCTGGGCTACAGCGACAGCAACAAGGACGGCGGCATCTTCACCAGCAACTGGGAGCTGTACCGCGCCGGCCTGGCACTGGTAGCCCTGTTCGACGAGTTGAACAAGGGCAAGACGGAGCCGATCCGGCTGCGCATGTTCCACGGCCGCGGCGGCACCGTCGGACGCGGCGGCGGTCCGAGCTACGACGCCATCCTGGCGCAGCCACCAGGCACGGTGCGCGGCCAGATTCGCCTCACGGAACAAGGCGAAGTGATCGGCTCCAAATACGCCAACCGCGAGATCGGCCGACGCAACCTGGAGACGCTGGTCGCCGCCACACTGGAAGCCACGATGTTGCCTGTCGCCAAGGCAGCGCCAGCGCCCTTCGTTGCAGCCGCCGAGGCGCTGTCGGTCGCGAGCATGGCCGCTTATCGCAAGCTGGTTTATGAAACTCCAGGTTTCGGCGACTATTTCTTCGGCGCCACGCCCATTCGCGAGATCGCAGAACTCAACATCGGATCGAGGCCAGCGTCGCGCAACCCGAGCCACAAGATAGAAGACCTGCGCGCAGTACCGTGGAGTTTCAGCTGGGGCCAGTGCCGGCTCACACTGCCGGGCTGGTATGGCTTCGGCTCGGCGATCGAGCAGTTCCTGGGTGACGGCAAACCTGCCGAGCGCAAGGAGCGGCAAGCGCTGCTGCAGCGCATGTACGCGCAGTGGCCGTTCTTCAGGACGCTGCTGTCGAACATGGACATGGTGCTGGCCAAGAGCGACCTCGCGCTGGCGTCGCGCTACGCCGAGCTGGTGGCCGATCGCAAGCTGCGGCAGAAGGTGTTTTCGATGATCGAGACCGAGTGGCATCGCACCTCGGACGCGCTCACGCTCATCACCGGCGCCAAGCAGCGACTCGAAGGCAACGCCGACATGCAGCGCTCGGTGCGCCACCGCTTTCCGTACATCGACCCGCTGCACCATCTGCAGGTCGAACTGATGCGGCGTTACCGTGCCGGCGAAGGCGGTGAGCGGCTCCAGCGTGGCATTCACATCTCGATCAACGGCGTGGCGGCCGGCCTTCGCAACACCGGCTGATCACGTTGTGCGCGCCCTCCTACGCAATCATTCGCCGATCGGGGGGCATGGAGCGTCAGGTTCAGGATCAAACTGAAATTTGGTCACACGGCAGCCGGATTGCAATGTTGCAAACCGCGTCGGCGCTCTGGTCGTTCACAGGAAACCTTGCTATGTCTTCGCCTCGATCTTCTGCCGTTTCGCATGCAAGCCAAGGCGACTTCGTGAGCAGCGATTTCGATGCGCTGGCACTTCACATGCGGGACTGCGCAAGAGCGCGCGGCCCCATGTTCACGTTGCGGAGCGGCTTGCAGCGGTTTCACGCCATGGCTGCCGGCCGGATCGTGACCGTTGCTTTTCTGGCCTTCGTCATTGCGCTCGGACTGCTGGCCCTCGCCTGACATGTGAGTGAGCGCCGCGCCCGTCTTTTACCGCTTCGATTCGCTCAGCGAATACGCTCTTGAGCTTCTGTCGAGACCGCCCGAGCCGGTCGAGCTGCCGGTGCGTGCGGAACTGTTCGGCACGCAACGTCTGGAGCAACACGGACGCAGTCTTGCCCGCGCACAGGTCATCGACGACGAGACCAACGCTGCAGGCACCGCACCGTTCTTCCCAAGGGTCGACCGCAACCTCGAATCGCTGCGTCAGGCCTTCGACTACATCGCGCTGACCTCCCGCAGCGGCCGCTACGTGTCGCCGGCGGCCGAGTGGCTACTCGACAACTTTCATCTGGTCGAGGCGCAGCTCCAGCAAATTCGCGAAGGCGTTCCGCGCAGCTACTACGCGCGGCTGCCCAAGCTGGCGGCGCAACCGCTGGCCGGTCTGCCGCGTGTCTATGGCATTGCCTGGGCCTACGTGGCGCACACCGACAGCGTGCTCAACAACGAGCTTTTCACCGCGTTTCTCAACGCGTACCAGGAGGTCGACGAACTCACGCTGGGCGAGCTGTGGGCGTTACCGACGACGCTGCGCGTGGTGTTGCTCGAAAACCTGCGCCGCGTCGCCGAGACCATCGCCGCAGCCAAGGTGGGGCGCGAAGTTGCGCACGCCGCGTGGGATGCCGCGCCGTCGCTCTCCGAGCAAGACCTCGATGCCATCCACGCGGCGTTGCTGAGCCGAGGCCTGGCCGCCAGCTACCTCACGCAGCTGTGGCAACGGCTGCCGGTCGAGCAGGGCGAGACGCCGCCGGCGCTGGTCCGCTGGACCGCGCACCACTGCACCAACGGCCCCGCGTTGATCGGCGATGCCCATGCAGAACAGGCCGCGGCCAATCTGACGGTCGGCAACATCATCACGACGCTGCGCATGATCGGGCAGGTCGAATGGGCAGACCTGATCGAGCCGGTGAGCCGATCGCTTCGCGTGCTGCGCGAGTTGCCGAGCTATGGCCGTGAAAGCGAACTCACGCGACAGCAAATCACGCATGCGATGGAGCAGGTCGCGCGCACCACGGCGCGCCCCGAGCGCGAAGTGGCGCTGGCCGTGGTGCAGCTCGCGAGCGCGCCGGCCAATCCGCTGATCGAGGAATCCGACGATGCGCACTGGGCGCACGCGGAGCGCACCGCCGGCTACTTCCTGTTCGGCCGCGGCCGCCCGGCTTTGATCGCTGCACTGCGGCCTGCGAACCAGGGTGCAACTGCGGAGACAAACGCGCCACCCGCGGCCGGCTTGAAGTTTTCCGGCGGCTGGAAGTTGCCGCTGTACATCGGCGTCGTGGCAGTCGGAACGGCGCTTTTTCTGGCGCTTGTGGTGCGCGCATTGCACGGCGCCGACGGGCCCGATGCGGGCTGGACGACGACCGTCGCTCTCGTGCTCATGCTGTGGCCGCTTTCCGAAGTGGTGATCGCGTTGATGCACCGCATCGTGTCGGAATCCGCGCGCGTGCAGCCCTTGCCGCGGCTCGATTTCACGGGCGGTATCCCGGCAGCGCATCGCGTGCTGGTCGTGGTGCCTGCGATGCTGACCTCGAGCCGCAACAACGCGCGGCTCGCACATCGGCTCGAGCTTCACTGGCTGGCCAATCGAGAAGCGCAGGCGCAGTTCGCACTCCTGACCGACTGGGCAGATGCTTCGCAACAAAGCCTGCCGGAAGACGCAGCCTTGCTCGACGACGCACTGCACTGCATCGCATCGCTGAATGCCCGGTATCCCGTGCCTCCGGCGGCATCACCCGACGCAGCGCCACGCTTCGTGCTGCTACATCGCCCGCGCAGCTGGAGCGAAACCGAGCGCCGCTGGATCGGCTGGGAGCGCAAGCGCGGCAAGCTCGAGATGCTGATGCGCTGGCTCGCTGCGGGCGACAGCAGCGGCTTTGTCCCGCTGGCGCCCGGCCTTCAGTTGATGCGCGACATCCCTTACGTCGTCACGCTCGACAGCGACACCGGCCTGCCTTCGGGCGCACTGTGCGAGCTGGTGTCGATCGCAGCGCACCCGCTGAACGCGCCGCAAATCGATGCGGCCACGCGACGCGTCGTCGCGGGCTTTGGCATCCTGCAACCGCGCATCGTCACGCCATTTCCGGAGCGCAACGAGCGCTCGGCTTTCCATTGGTTGTTCGCGGGCCAGTGCGGTATCGATCCTTACAGCAGTGGCGCGTCGGACGTCTATCAGGACTTGTTCGGCACCGGCTCCTTCACGGGCAAGGGGCTGCTGCATGTCCGCGCGCTACACGACACGCTCGACCGCCGGCTGCCCGAAGGCGCGGTGCTAAGCCACGACCTGCTCGAAGGAACGGTGGCGCGTTGCGCGGTGGTCAGCGACCTGGTGCTCGTCGAAGACCATCCACACCACGCCGGCGTCGCGGCTTCGCGCATCCATCGATGGACTCGCGGCGACTGGCAACTGCTGCCGCTCATGCTGCGTCCGCGCCGCTTTGGCATCGACCTGCTGGGCCAGTGGAAGATGTGCGACAACCTGCGCCGCGCCATGGTCGTGCCCATGTCCGCAGCGCTGCTCGCCTGGGTCATCTTCACCGGCGCGTTGCCGCTCAACCTGGCATTGAGCGTGGTGCTGCTCGCCATCACGCTGGGGCCCTTGCTCGGCGCGCTCGCAGGTCTGGTGCCGACGCGGCGCTCCATCGAGCTCCAGCATTTCTTCGACGTCGGCTCGACCGAACTGCTTCGCGCCATCGCGGGCGCGGCATGGCAGTTCACACAGCTCTTTGCGCAGACCAAGCTGCTGGCCGACGCCACGCTGCGCGCGCTCTGGCGGCTCGCCGTCAGCCGCCGGCATCTGCTGCAGTGGACGACGGCCGACCAGTTGCAGGCTCAGGCGCGTTACAGCCCCGGGCCGTTCTTGCGCGCCGGCACCTTTGCCAGCTTGCTGTGCCTGGCGCTGGCTGTCGCGTCGCACTGGAGCGCCGACCCGCTGCTCGCGCCGGTGCTGTTTTTGATCTGGGCCTGCGCGCCGCTGGTCGCATGGCTGAGCAGCCGCGTGCCGCATGCGAACGAAGCGGCGCACCCCGTCACCGACGACCAGCGCGACTACCTCGCCACGCTGGCGCGCGACACATGGCGCTTCTTCGAGCGCGTGGTCGGCCCCGAAGACAACCACTTGCCGCCGGACAACCTGCAACTCGAACCGCAGCCGACCATCGCCCACCGCACCTCGCCGACCAACATCGGCATGTACCTGCTCGCGACCTGCTGCGCACGCGAGTTCGGCTGGATCGATTCGCAGGCATTGGTCGGGCGGCTGGGCGCCACGCTCGACGCCATCGACAAGCTCGACAAACATCAGGGCCACCTCTACAACTGGTACGACACGCAGACGTTGCGATCGATGCCTCCGACCTATGTGTCGAGCGTAGACAGCGGCAACATGGCGGGGCACTTGTTGGCTGTGGCACAAGCCTGCCGCACCTTTGCAAACGAGGATGCCGGCGGAGCTGCCGGCAGCGCTGCATCGGCGCACTCGCTGGAAGCGATCGCCCAGCGCTGCGAGGCGCTGTGCGCCGCCATGAATTTTCAAGGCCTGTACGACGCCAAGCGCCACCTGTTCCACATCGGCTTGCGGGTCGACGACAACGCGCTCGACAAGAGCTACTACGACCTGCTGGCTTCGGAGTCGCGCTTGCTCAGCTTCCTGGCCATCGCCAAGGGCGACGTGCCGCGCCGCCACTGGATGGCACTCGGACGCCCCTTCCTGTCGGTCGGTGCGCGCGCCAGCCTCAAGTCGTGGTCGGGCTCGATGTTCGAGTACCTGATGCCGGCGCTCGTCATGCCCGAGCCCGACGACGGTCTGCTGCAGGTCGCCAACGCTGCAGCTGTGACGGAGCAACAGGCTTACGGCAAGGCGCAGAAGCTGCCCTGGGGCGTGTCCGAGTCGGCCTACTTCGCGCAGGACCACTCGCTGGCCTACCAATACTCGCCCTTTGGTGTGCCGCGCCTGGCCTTGCGCCGCACGCCACCGACCGACCGCGTGGTCGCGCCCTATGCGAGCGCGATGGCGGCGTTGATGGCGCCGGCCGATGCGGTGGCTAACCTGCGCTTGCTCGAATCGCTCGGTGCGCGCGGCGACTGCGGCTTCTTCGACGCGGTCGATTTCACCGTGTCGCGGCAGCCTGAAGGCGAGCCGCTCAGCGTCGTGCGCAACTTCATGGCGCACCACCAGGGCATGTCTTTGGTGGCGTTGTGCAACGTGCTGCGCAACGACGCGCCGCGGCGCTGGTTTGCCAGCGCGCCGCTGGTCGAAGCCCATGTGTCGCTGCTGCACGAGCGCACGCCACGGCAGATCATCGGCAGCGCCGATCCGCGCACACCGCCGGAACCTGCCGAAGGCGAAGCGCTGCCGGTGTTCCAGCCACGCGTCGTCGATCCGTCGGCGCCCGGTTTCCAGCCGACGCACCTGCTGTCGAACGGCCGCTACACCGTCGCGCTGCGCGCCAATGGCGCCGGAGTGAGCCGCTGGCGATCGTTCAACGTGACGCGCTGGCGCGACGACCCGCTGCGCGACAGCTACGGCACGTTCTTCTACCTGCGCGACGTCGGCGACCGGGTACTCACGTCTGTCACCGCCCTTCCCGCGCCCGGCGAAGGCTGGAACTACCGCGCCCGCTTCCTGGCCGATCAGGTGCAGTTCGACGCCCGCACCAAAGACCTGCACGTGCGAACCACGGTGCTCATCAGCCCCGAAGACGACACCGAGCTGCGCACCGTCGCCATCCATAACACCGGCACAGAGAGCCGCACGCTCGAACTGATCTCGTACTTCGAGCCGGTACTGTCGAACCCGAAGGCCGACGAGACCCATCCTGCCTTCACCAACCTCTTCGTCGAGACGCGTTGGGAGCCGACCTGGCGCGCCGTGCTGCTGTCGCGCAAGCCGCGTCTTCACGGCGACGCCGTGGTGGCAGCGGCGCACTTCGTGGCATCGGTCGACGCGCATGTCCTGTCGGTGGATTGCATGGTCGATCGCCGCGCCTTCATCGGCCGCAACCGCACGCTAGCGACGCCCGCGCTCGACCCGCAACCGATGACGGCCGATGGCAAGCCGATCAACGGGCTCGACGCCATCGCCTGCCTGCGCGTCAAGCTCGAGATCGCCGCCGGTGCGACGGCCCGCGTGACCTTTGCGACCGCGGCCGACGAGAACGTCGAAGCGCTTCTCCCGAGCATCGACCGCTACCTGCAACCGATGCATGTGGAGCGTGCCACGCGCATGGCCGCAACGCTGGCGCAGGTGCGACTGCGCGACCTCAGCATCGACCCCGCACAGAACCTGGCGCTGCAGGACCTCACCACCATCCTTACCTACACAACGCCGCGCGTGATGAGCGACCGCGGGCTGATCGACTTGCATCAGATCTGGCGCTTCGGCATCTCGGGCGACAAGCCGATCGTGCTGGTGCACATCCATTCGGTGACGGGGATGCGGCTGGTGAACACCCTGCTGCGGGCGCAACCCTGGTGGGGATTCGGGGGCGTGGCCTGCGACCTGGTCGTGCTCAACAGCGAGCCCAATTCGTACCTGATGCCGCTGCAGCGCGAGATGGAAGCCTTGCGCGACCGGGTGGCGCAACAGACGCAGAACAGCTTTCCGCGCAACGATGCGGCCGGCTTCTATCTGCTGCGCGACCATGAAGTGGCGCCTTCGGAAAAGGCGGCGCTGTCGAGCCTGGCGCGCGTGGTCTTCACCGCCGATGGCCGCTCTCTCGAAGTGCAGGTGGCCGCGTTGCGCGACGCGGCGGTATCGGTGTCGATCGTCGCGCCGCCCGCGCGCGTGGCGCTGTCGGCACTGCCCTCTGCCGCGCAATTGGCCGAATCGGTGACGGTGCCGCAGGGTGCGTTCGATGCCGCCACCGGCGAGTTTTGCTTCGAGGTCGACTTGAACCGGCGCACGCCTCGGCCGTGGATCAACGTGATCGCCAACGCGTCGTTCGGCTTCCAAGTGTCGGAGTCGGGCATCGGCTACACGTGGGCGGTCAACAGCAGCATGAACCAGGTCACGCCGTGGTCGAACGACCCGGTGCAAGATCCGGCCTTCGAGCACTACCTGCTGCAGGACGTCGACACGCGCGAGCTGATCCCACTGACACCCGCCGGCCGCGGCGCCGGTGCTTCGCGGCATCGCGTGCGACACGGCCAGGGCTACACCGTGTTCGAGTGCCTGCATCACAACCTGGTACTGGAGACGACCTTCTTCGCGGACCGCGACGACGCCGTCAAAGTCGTGCATGTGAGCGTGCGGCATGAGGGCATCGGGCAGCGCCGCCTGCGCGCTCTGGCGATGGTCGAGTGGCAGCTCGGAGCCGCACGCGGCGCGCGCCGTACCGTTCACACATGGAAGCCGGAGGACCAGGCCGCGGTATTCGGGCTGCAGCGCGAGTCGAGCGCAGGCTTCGGCGGCAGTGCGGGATTCGTGCAACTCACCGGACTCGACGGCTTGTCGGCGCCGCTGCAATGGACCTGCGACCGCAGCGAATTCTTCGCCGGCCGCGGCATGGTCGAACTGCCAGACATGCTCGGCCAGCGAGCCGGCAGCGGGCTCGACGCCTGTGCCGCCATCGCTGGCGAGTTCACGCTCGCGCCAGGGCAGACCGCGCGCTTCAGCTTCGTGCTCGGTCATGCGGAGAGCGCGGACGCCGCACAGCAACTGGCAAGGCGCTGGCAAGCACGCGACGCGTTGCAGGCACTGGCGCAAGTGCGCGCTTTCTGGGACGACCTGCTCGGCCGCCTGCAGGTGCGCACGCCCGACCCGTTGCTCGATGCGCTGGTCAATCGTTGGCTGCCGTACCAGACGCTGGGATGCCGCCTGTGGTCGAAGGCCGGTTTCTACCAGGCCGGAGGCGCCTTCGGCTTCCGGGATCAGCTGCAGGATGCGATGGCCTTCGCCGTGACCGATCCGGCGCGACTGCGCGAGCAGATCCTCGTCAACGCAGCACGGCAATTCCCCGAAGGCGACGTGCAGCATTGGTGGCACATGCCCGGCGGTGCCGGCGTGCGCACGCATTTCTCCGACGACCTGCTGTGGCTGCCTTACGCCGCAGCGCACTACGCCGAAGTCACCGGCGACCTGACGCTGCTCGACGAGCGAGTCCCCTTCATCGACGGTCCGGCGATTCCGCCTGGCGCCGAAGACGCCTACTACGCACCGCAAATCTCCAGCCAGACGGCCAGCCTGTTCGAGCACGGCGCGCGCGCCATCGACCACAGCCTGGCGGTCGGCGCGCACGGCCTGCCGCTCATGGGCACCGGCGACTGGAACGACGGCATGAACCGCGTCGGCAATGAAGGGCGCGGCGAATCGGTCTGGCTCGGCTGGTTTCTCTGCAGTGTGGTCGCAGCCTTCTCGCCGTTGGCTGAAGCGCGCGGCGAGCACGAGCGCGTGGCGCGCTGGGCAGAAGCACGGCGCGGCTGGATCGCCGCCCTGCACGATGCCGGCTGGGACGGCGCCTGGTTCCGCCGTGCCTACTTCGACAACGGCGCTGCACTGGGTTCATCGGCCAACGACGAGTGCCGCATCGACCTGATCGCGCAGGCGTGGTCGGTGATTTCCGGTGCGTCGAGCGAGCGCTTCACGGCGCCGGCAATGGCCTCCGTGAAGGAACATCTGTTCGATGCGCCGGCCGGCCTGTTGCGCCTGCTGGCGCCGCCGTTCGCCAAGTCGGAGAACAACCCCGGCTACATCCAGGCCTATCCGCCGGGCGTTCGCGAAAACGGCGGCCAGTACTCGCACGGCGCGGTGTGGGGTCTGATGGCGCAGGCGCTGAGCGGCGACCACGAAGCAGCGTGGCGCAGCTTCGAAGGCCTGAGCCCCGCCCATCGATCAAAACATGCCGAGCGCGGGCGGGTCTATGAACTCGAACCCTACGTGATGCCCGGCGACACCTACGGCGCAGCGCCCTACGTCGGCCGCGGCGGATGGAGCTGGTACACCGGCTCGGCGGCCTGGCTGCACCGTGCGGCGGTCGAGACCTTGCTCGGCCTCGATGTGCGTGGCGACCGGCTCTCGGTGACACCGCGGATTCCGGCGCATTGGCCGGGTTTCGAAATGACGGTGAAGCTGGGTGGCCGGACTGTCGAGATCCGGTGCGCGCGCGCCGGGACTGATCGCAATGCCGATGCAGAGGGCGGCCCGGTCCAACAGGTTGCGCCTGGCGAATGGGTCGACTGGAGAGCGCTGCCGGAAGGGACTGTCTTGCAAGTCGAAATGGGGACTGCGCAAGGCGGTGCTGCGGGACTTTGAGATGGGTGAGCTGTCGAGAATGCGCCTGCGGTGTTTGCTTGAACGGCCAGAGTCGGGCCAGGAGCGGTCATACAGCGCATCAAGTCGAAAGACCGCTTCAGACGGGTTGCGGTTTCGCCAGCGCGTTGATTGGCCAAAGTCTGACATCCGTCGGATGGTCGTTGGCATCTACTTCAGTAGGTCTCAGCTCGGGCCCGCCCCACGATGCCTACGTGCCACGGTGACATCAGGTTCCACATGCGTTCGCGGCCGTTTCCCGTGCCTCGTGCAGCCGTCGCCAGCCTTGCGGGCGCAACGTGATGCGGCGCTTGCAGTCGCCATCGGCAGCGCGCTCCACCAGCCCGATCTTTTCCAGGGGCAGCAGTCGCTGGAGCAAGCGCGAGGCCGGCGTGCGCAAGGTGCGGGCGAGTTCCGTCGCGAGCACCGCGCCGCCGGCGGCATCCAGCATTGTCAGCAGCACGAAGTCGACCCACGACAGGCCGTGGTGGGTGCCAAGTTTGTCGTCGAGCATGAACACCATCGCCGCGTGCTCCAAGTGCCGGTCCACGCAGGCCTGCAAGGCTTCTTCGCTCATGGCGCCAGCCCTTGCAGTTCGCGATGGCGCTGCTCCAGCGCTTTCAGTTCGCCCGCGTAGTCGAAGCCCGAATCGCCACGTTCCTTTACGAGCTCCAGCACTTGGAAGTCGAGTCCTTCGACGCCGCTGCGATACCACTCGGCCTGCAGCACGCGGTCTGCATGTTTACCCATGCGCAATTCAAAGCGAGCACGATTCAGCGCCGCGTGCACGTTGCGGCTCGCGCCGAGCAGCAGGTGACCGCTCGCGTGGTCGCGGATGGCATAGATGCCCATGGGCGGGAAGGCGTCACGCGCCTGGCGCGCGATCGCCCGCCGCGCCGATCGCGACGCTTGATTGGCGGAAGAGTCCATCTTTTTTCTCCTTGTGACGGTAGTAGAGGCCGTGCAGCACCAGCATGGCCAGGAACGCGACAGGACAGGCCCAGAACATGCCTGCCAGTCCGAAGCGCGCTTCCAGCGCCACGGCAACGGGCAATTCGATGCCAACGATCGCAGCCATGCTCAGCAGCGCCGGCACCAATGCGATGCCGCTCGCGCGCATGGCACTCACCAAGACGTTGCCCGACCCAAGCAACACCACACCCCATGCCACGGTGCGCACGACGGCGACTGCCTGCTCCAGGACAGGGCCTGGCTCCAGGAACACGCGCAACGCGAATGGCGCCAGTAGGTGCCCCGCGACGACGAACAGCGTGGTCACCAGTGCGTTCAAGCGCAACCCCGTGCTCACGATCGCCGGCAGCCGATCGCGTCGTCCTGCCCCAACTGCGTGCGCGCTCAAGATCGCCGCGGCAATGCCCAGGCTCATTGCCGGGAACTGCACCCAGCTGAGGACCTGCATCGCTGCGCCATAGGCGGCAGTCGAGCTCGACCCGTGGCGGTTCACCAGGCTCAGCAGCACGATCTCCGCAAGCGCCATCGCCAGCATCTGCAAGGAGGCCGGCAGGCCGATGCGCAACATGCGTCTGGCGATGGTCGCACTCGGTTTCCAATCCTGCCAATCCGCGCCAGGGGCGAGCGGATGGTCATGCAGACGCCAGTGCCGTATCAACACGGTTAGCGCGGCCAACTGTGCGACGAGGGCTGAGACTGCCACGCCAGCCGCGCCCATGGGCGTGCCTGCAACGAGCAGCGGTGTGCAAACCGCGCCAACCAGCGTCGCGGCCAGCAAGGCCCACATAGGTGAGAGCGCGTCGCCGGTGCCACGACTCAGGGACAGGCCCGCCCACACAACGAATACAAAGGGCATCACCAGAAACATGGCGCGCGCATAGCCGATCGCCGTCGGCAAGATTTCTGGCGGTGTGCCGAGTGCTCGCATCAACCACGGCGAAGACCATGCACCGGCCACCGAGACCGCAAGCCCCATACCAAGGGAAGTCAGAAAGGCCGTCGCACCGACCCGGCGCACCTGCGCAACATCGCGTGCCCCCCATGCTTGTCCCGCAAGGATGGTCGAGCCGGCCCCCAGTCCGATGATCAGCGAGAGCAGCAAGAAGAACACGGGAAAGAACGACGCAGCTGTCGCGATACCACGCACGCCCAGCAGATGCCCGAGCCAGAAGCCATCGAGCAGTCCGCCCGTGCTTTGCAGCATGTGCGTCAGGATCAAAGGCTTCAGCAGAGTGAGGTAGTGCGCGCGCAGAGCGGGCGCCGGTCCGTCGGGGGTTGTCGTGTCTCGCGTGTTCATGAGGGCTCTGGTGGATTGCGGGCGTGCGTATGCCCGCAGCGCAGCGGCCAGGAGCCGCGCGTTGATTGCAAAAATGGGAAAGAGGCCCGGCTTAGCCGGGTGCAGGTTCGGCGAGTTCCAGCACGTACGCCTGCACGTCGTCTGGCCATGAGGCCATCTGCGTCACCAGCCGCTCGTGGTCACCGGCAAACAATGCCCGCGATGCTTCCTCGAAGCCGGCCAGGCTGCCGGCCAGTGTGGACATGGCGTGATACGCGCGGTCGCGCGCTTGGCGCGTCCGGTCCCGTTCGCCGCCGTTGCGCCGCGCTTCGTGCACGAGCTTACGCAAGGCCACTGAGGCGCCGCTCGGTTGCGCGGCAAGCCAGTCCCAGTGTTCTGGCAGCAGCGTCACTTCCCGCGCGACCACGCCAAGCTTGGGGCGACCGCGACCCTTGGGCGCTTGGACCGGCGCAGCCACGGTGTAACGCGCCGCAACGGCTTGCTCGCCACCGCGCAGGTCAAGGTCGGCCGACTGACCGCTGGCATTGCTGAAGATCAACGGATGCCCCTCGGGCTGCGCCTGCTGCGCGCGCAGCACTGCCACGGCGACTTCGTGCAGGGGACCGGCAGCGAGGCGGCGCCCGTCCAGGAAAGCGGTGTGGGTGAGTGGCATGACAAGGTCCATGCCGTGAATTCTATCCGGGTTAAATTCAAGAGTAAATAACATCCGGGTAAATTCACTTGGCAACATGGGCCGCCCATCGCCTGGCCAAGGGGATGCGAGCGGCAGGGTCACGGCGCCCTCCAATTAAATCGATCTTGAGTGGCGTCAACGTACCAGCGGCTCAAAAGCGTTGGCACTCGGCCTTCGAAGTTTGTCCAACTTCTGGGGGTCAGTTCAGGACGAGGTGCCCCAATCACTCAACATTCTTTTGAGCGCGCACCACTGGGAAGCCGATTGCGAAAGTCGTACCTTCTCCAACAGTGCTGCTGCCAGTAATCCAGCCTCCATGCGCGGCCACAACTTGTCTGACCATCGCGAATCCGAAGCCGTGCGTCCTGGCGTCGCGTGACGTCATGTTGTGAGCCGCTTGAATGTCTCGTTCAGACGCTGAGAGCTTCGCACCTTCGGTTAGGCCCTGCGGCTCGCGGTCGAGCAACGCGTCCAGCACGCCCGGCGCCATGCCGGTACCTTCGTCCTGAATGATCACCACAGCCTCCACTCCTTCCTCGAAGTTGCAGCTCGCCCGAATGGTGTCCCCGGGCGCACTGTGCCGAATCGCGTTTTCCAAGAGATTGGCGAACACTCGCAGCAGCATTCCTCCGTCCGCGCGCACGAGGTC
>NZ_JASJXG010000029.1:0-62657 GCF_035018765.1 Variovorax sp. RTB1 | reverse complement strand
GAAGCTCGCGAGCACCGCGACCGCCATGCCGATGCCGGCCACGGAGATGCCCGAGGACGCAGTCGCGGGCGACGACACCGCGCTCGTGCACGGCGGCTGTCGTCGCCTTCCAGGCCTTCACCTGTGCCGCGTCATACAACCCTGGAATGCGCGGGTAGCCCAGACCATTGGGGCTGGGCGACGTGCCTTCGGAGATGATCAGACCGGCAGTGGCTCGCTGGCCATAGTAGGTGGCCATCAATGCATTTGGCGTGTGCGCGGGCGTCGCCCGGTTGCGAGTCATCGGCGCCATCACCATGCGATTGCTGAGTTGCAGGGAGCGTGCAGAGAACTTGTCGAACAGCATCGGGCGGATTCCTGAAGTGGTGGAGCCAGCAGGTCGCAATACGGGATTGCGACGTGCAAGGTTGGGATGACGCAGCCTGCGCGACCGAACCGCCTGGGTCTGTTCGCTGGGACACAAAGCGGTTCACGGCAAACGTAAAGCGTTGTGGCTTTCGCTTGAGCCCCTCGTGCTTGCGACAGCGCACAGAACGCGGTCACCGCCCGTGTCATCGGGCCGCCTGATTAGCGACGAAGTTCAGCAGGCTCACGCTGTGAGCCAGTAAGGCCTGATGATGGCCGCATCCACCAAGGAGATGCGCTATGCCGATGAACCGAGTTCAGTTCCAGCCTGGGCTGTCGATGCGGGAGTTTCTCAGCTTGTACGGGACCGAGGAGCTTTGCGAGGCGGCACTGATCGCCAGGCGCTGGCCTCGCGGTGTCGACGCCGACCGAAAATTGACCCACCGGGGATGCGGCTAAAAATCTGGACGGTTTTATGCCATAAGCCCCAAGCTTCGACGATAGCCAAGAGGACTGCGCGCGCCCAGGCGCCCACACGAAATGCTCTCTTTTTCGACAGCAGCCTAGCAGGCTGCTGAAATACTCCCCGACCGCTGTCGACATCCGCTGTTCCTCGAACGTTGATCAGTGATCGTTTCCTCACTCCAGCACAGACCCCAGACCATGCGCGGCGCCGACACCTTCACCGAGAGTCTGTTCACCATGCGCAAGCTCGAGGACTTCGTTGCGGCAGACCATTCGCTGCACCCGATCCGCGCGATGGTCAACGAAGCGCTGATCAAGATGGATGACTTGTTCGCCGGCATGTACGAGGCTGACATCAAGGGTGGGCGCCCCAGCATCGCGCCGGAGAAGCTGCTGCGCGCGATGCTTCTGCAGATCTTCTTCAGCATTCGCTCGGAGCGCCAGCTCATGGAGCAGACCCAATACAACCTCTTGTATCGCTGGTTCGTCGGCCTGGCCATGGACGATGCGGTCTGGGTTCCCAGCGTCTTTACGAAGAACCGCAAGCGGCTCATTGCGCACGACGCGATCATCGAGCTGTTCAACCCCATAGTTGAAACTATCGGTCGCAAAGGCTGGCTGTCGGGCCAACACTTCAGCGTCGACGGAACCCTCATTCAAGCGTGGGCCAGCCACCGCAGCTTCGTGCGCAAGAATAGCGGTGACGATGATGCTGATGACAACAACACGGACAGCACCAGCTTCAAAGGCCAGACGCGCAGCAACGACACCCACGCATCGCGCACCGATGGCGATGCGCGGCTGTACCGCAAGGGCAAGACCGCCAGCCAGATGCGCTACATGGGCCACACGCTCTCGGACAACCGCCACGGCCTGATCGCCAATGCGATGGTCACACAAGCCGACGGCTTTGCCGAACGCAAAGCGGCCAAGTTCATGATCAGGGATGCCCGTCAGGCTACCGCGAGTCCAGATGTCGAGGTCACGCTCGGTGCGGACAAGGGCTACGACGCGCAGGAGTTCGTCCAGGCATGCCAGGACATGGGCGTGATCCCCCACGTGGCACAGAACACTTCCGGGCGGCGCTCAGCAGTGCCCCATTCCATCGCTGCGAGCGAGGGTTATGCGCTGTCGCAGCGCAAGCGCAAGCTCATCGAGCAGGGCTTTGGCTGGGCCAAGACGGTGGGCGGAATTGGTCAGGTGATGGTGCGTGGACTCAAGCGCGTGGACCATCTGTTCGTGCTGACGACGACGGCCTACAACCTGACGCCATGCGTTCCTTAGGACAAGTCCGACCCCAGGGGCTCTGAGGCAATCAGAGGATCGCAAAACACACTCAAATCGGCGTAAACAGCTCCCGAGATCGCTGCTTACCGCACTATTTGAAAATCGAGTCTTCGCCGATGAGAATGACGCGTTTTGCAGGAGAGTATTTCCGCATCCTGTTAAGCGGCCTGTCGGGTACGAGCTGGCGAATGGACGAGACCTATATAAAAGTTAACGGAGAGTGGAAGTACCTGTATCGGGCGGTGGACCGCGCCGGCCACACGATCGACTTCCTGCTGCGCACACACTGCGACCTTGCTGCTGCAAGGCACTTCTTCGAACGTGCTATTGACCTGCACGGCGTGCCCGGGAAGATCAAGATCGACAAGAGCAGTGCCAACACGGCAGCGATCGTCGGCATGTGCGCCGACAGCGGTGCGCACATCGAGATGCGTGAGCCGAAGTATCCCAACAACCTCATCGAGCAAGACCACCAGGTATTTAAACTCGTTGTGCGACCCATGCTGGGGTTCAAGCCTTTTCGCTCCGCTCGCGCCCTCATCGCCGGCATCGAAACCATGCACATGATCAAGAAGGGGCAGCGCGATTCGCTCAAAAACAGAGCTTCGTCGGCTGCTGACAAGTTCTACTCTTTGGCTTTTTGAGGCCGACCAACACAAAGATTTTTTAGACCTCTCTCTGCTATCGCGACAGAACCAACACAATCGGATCAACGCTGTCGTTTCAAGGTCATGCGCTGAAATACGCCATCTTTGCGAATGAGTTCGTGATTAAGAGCACCCAGCACATGTAGTCCGATCAGCACGATCAGCACCCAAATTAGTACCGCATGGACTCCAAGGAATTGCTCAGACAAGTCGTGATCGGGCAGCGTCCAACGCGGTGTGTCCTTGCCAAACAATTTCACACCCGTTTTAGAGTATGACGCACCCAGATAGCCCGTAATCGGCATAAGCACCATAAGCAAATAAAGCATCGCCTGAGTCACTTTGGACAGCCTGGCCTGCCATAGCGGCACAGTTGGCGGCAAGGGCTTCGGACGATGGTTGATACGCCATGCAATGCGTGCGGTCACCAGCAGCGCCACCACGATACCAATCGACTTGTGCAACTCGAAATACCAAATACTGCCGGTTTGCTCTTCGATCGACATCATGTACCAGCCAAGAGCGGCCATCGTTGGGAGGAGTAGCGCGAGCAGCCAATGCAAGGCGGCCGCAATACCGCTGTAGCGCCACGCCACGGACACTTGGGGTGAAACATCTGTTGGATGAGCATTCATTGGGTGCTTGTTGCGGTTAAAGAAGGACCATACATCTGTCGACGCATAAGTGAGTGAGTAGCAGCGCATCAACGAATGGAGCAGTGTCGGATTCAATTTTTCGCCTATCCTCAATGCAAAGTTTGATACCAAACTTTACTTGGCTGTTGAACAATCTCATACTTTTTCCGACAGTTGGGATGCAGAGCGTGTCTAAGGAGACGCTGAACTATGGATGGCGCAGCGCGAGTGGATGGCATTGCATCGCAATGCGTCCGCAAGACTGCTCGACGTCACCATTTAGACCATTCAAGGGCAGTGATCGCATTGCTTTTCGGGTTCGGTTGCAGTGAGTCGAGTCGGTTGAGGTGGGCGAATGACGCAGACCTTAACGAAGACGATGAACGACGCGATGGGTTTGGTGCTCAAGCGACTGTACTACGCGATCGATGTGATGCTGGTGTGCGTTCGCTGGTATGCGGCCTACCCGCTGAGCCTGCGCAACCTTGAAGAGATAAAGGCCGAGCGTGGCGTTGTGTTCGGCCGCACGACGGTGTCTTGTCGGACGGGTTTGCCGGTTCTGTCGCTGATGCTTCGCTGGCGCAGGCGCGCGGTCGACAAGGCCTGCCAGACGATCGACTTCTTCTTGCGCGCGCGGTCGGTACCCGGAACGCCACGTCCTCGTGCAGCTTGCGGGCGATCTTGCGCGAGCTGAGCACGCCCGTTACATAGCCGCACACCGGTACCTTGACCATCAAGGCCGGATGTAATGGCTAATTGCGCGGGTCGACCTCAGCGTAGCGCGCATGGAACGCGCCATACGCAAGTCCGACGCTAGCCTCATTGATGAAGTGCGCCAAGTGCCCCTCGGGCAACGGGATCATCACGCAGCTCACGGCGCACGAGGTGCGGTCGCGCAGAAAGTGGACAAGGCCAGCGCCGAATGCGGCCAGTTAGTTCGACGCTGCCGTGAGCGGCCTACGAGACGGAGGCTTCGCCACCGCTCACCGCGTGGCGACAAGATCGGCAGTGCGACAGGCGAAAGCCAGCGCGTGACCGCCAGTTCAGGTTGAGGTGCCAGTGAGTCCCGCACCCAGTAAACGGCTATGCCCAGCCATTCGATCTGATGCCAGAACGAAGCCGCTTTAGTTCGCTTTCCACCCTCTCCGGAAATACGCTTCAGTGCGAACCGCTCGGCGCTCCCGGAAACTCTAGCGTCGGCCCACCATTTTCCCCTTGGCTGCAGCGTTGACCCGGATGGGTGCGGTAGAAGTTGCGATTGCCACCTTCAGCGCCTTCGTAGGAGGGAAGCACGAGACCGGCATGTAACGTGAAAAACCGCGGCCGACGGCTGTCAGGAAGCCATCGACGCCGTGCGCCGGTGTCCCTTGACGTCGTAGCGGTCCAGCATCATCACCTTGTCCCACACCTTGATGAAGTCTTTCACGAAACGTGGGTGCCCATCGCTGCCGGCATAGACATCGCAGATCGCACGCAACTGCGCGTTGGAACCGAAGACCAGGTCGTTGCGTGAGGCCCTGAACCTCGGGGCGCCCGATGCGCGATCCTTGAGCACGAAGCTCAAGCCGTCCGCATGGGCCTTATCCCAGACCAGATCGGTGTCGGTGAGGTGGACAAAGAAGTCGTTCGTCAGCACGCCGACCTTGGTCGTAAAGATGCCAACGTCCGATCCATCGTGGTTCGCATTGAGCACCCGCAATCCTCCCGTGAGCACTGTCCATTCCGGAGCGGACAGCTTCATCAGATTGGCCTTGTCGAGAAATAACTCTTCCGGCGCCACACCTTGCGAGATCTGCCCGAAGCGCTCGTCGGTGTAGTTGCGAAAGCCATCCACGACCGGCTTTAACCATTCGAACATCTCCACATCGGTGAGCTGTTGGGTGGTGTCGACCCGGCCCGGCGTGAACGGAACCGTGGCGTCGATGCCCGACTCATGAGCCGCACGTTCGACAGCCGCGCAGCCTCCCAGAACGATCATGTCTGCCAGTGAAATCTTCTTGCCAGTGCCCTTCTTGCCGTTGAAGTCCGCCATGGTGACGCGCAGCTTCTCGACGACCGGAGCGGCGCGGCTGTTGACCACCCAGTCCTTCTGAGGCGCCAGCGCTAGTCGTCCGCCGTTTGCACCGCCACGCTTGTCACTGTCGCGATACGTCGCGGCCGCAGAGAAAGCGGTGAACACGAGATCGGACACCGACAGACCCGTGGCGAGAATGGCCTGCTTCAATCCAACGATGTCCGTCTCGCCGACCAGCTCGTGGTCGCGCTCAGGCAGGGGGTCTTGCCACAGCAGACCGTCCTCGATCCTCACCTCCGGGCCGAGGTAGCGATGCCGAGGCCCCATGTCGCGGTGGGTCAGTTTGTACCAAGCCTTCGAGAACGCCTGGGTGAAGGCGTCGAAGTCCGCTAGGAACTTCTCGCAGACCTTGCGGAACTCCGGATCAACCTTGAGCGCGATGTCGCTGGTCATCATCATCAGATCGTTCATCTGACCGTCGACGTGCGCATCGGGTGTCTTGGGCGCGTTCGGGTCCGTCGGCGTCCACTGCAGCGCACCGGCGGGACTCTTGACCTGCTTCCATTCAAACTTGAACAGGTTCTCGAGGTAGCTGTTGTCCCACTGCGTGGGGTTGGGCGTCCAGCTGCCTTCGATCCCGTTCGTCATCGTGTATTGCGCAAAGCCCGGGCCTTTCGGATTGGCCCATCCCAGACCCATGGCCTCCATGGGCGCGATTTCGGGAGGCGGGCCTACGTCTTTCGGCGACACCATGCCGTGGCTCTTACCGAAGGCGTGGCCGCCCGCGATCAGCGCCACGGTCTCCTCGTCGTTCATTGCCATTCGGGTGAACGAGATGCGGATGTCGCGAGCCGACCCCATGGGATCGCCATTGGCGTATGGCCCTTCCGGATTCACATAGATCAGCGCCTGGTGCGTTGCGGCCAGCGGATTCTCTAGGTCGTAGTCGGGATCGCCGTTCTTGCCTCGCCAGCGCTTGTCTCGCGTGACCATGCTGTCGAAGCCATTGACGTTCTTCGGGTCCCAGATTTCAGGGCCCCAATACGTTGCGTTGTCGGCCTCCCAGGCGTCGAGTCGCCCGCCACCGAAACCGTAGGTCGGGAACCCCATGATCTCCAGTGCGCAATTGCCGGTCAGGATCATGAGGTCGCCCCAAGACAATCCGTTGCCGTACTTGTGCTTGATTGGCTGGAGGAGGCGCCGGGACTTGTCGGTGTTTCCGTTGTCCCACCAGCTGCTGATGGGGGCAAAGCGCTGCATGGCCGTACCGGCGCCGCCTCGGCCGTCGGCAATCCGGTAGGTGCCGGACGCGTGCCAAGCCATGCGAACCATCTGCGGACCGTAGTTGTGATAGTCGGACGGCCACCAGTCAACCGAGGTGATCAGGAACTGCTTGATGTCTTTCTTCACCGCCTCAAAGTCGAGCTTCGCGAATTCGGCGGCGTAGTCGAAATCCGGGCCGAGCGGATCCGCCGCAAGACCGTTTTGATGCAGGAGTTCAACCCGCAGACGGTCCGGATACCAGTCCTCGAGGGTCGGAGGCGTGCCGAACGCGCCGCCCATGCGGTCTCCGCCGAACGGGCATTTACCCTCCATTTGATGCGTAGCCGTGTTTGTCTTGTCTGGGGTGGTCGTGTTCATCCATGGTCCTTGTGAAGCAGTTGGAATCCAAGCGGGGTCCATTGCTGGCGCCTGATGGTGGAATTGGATCGTGAACTCGCCGGGCCTGCGCCGTGTAGGCGTGAGTGCGCAGCCAATGCGGGACGCAAACAGCTTTGGCTCGGGATAGCCATCGACCCGACCGGCACGTCTAGGCGCGTAGCGACTCTCGGTCTTGTGCAAACCGTTGCCACGACGGCACGAGCGGGTATAGCCGCCCTCGCATCGGTCGAGCCGATTGCGTTAACCATTTTGCTCGGGAACTTTGCTTATTACTAGCGAAGGTCCGCAAAACAGGCCCACTCTTTGCATGATCTGAAGCCATGATTGTTGGCGCCAGGTCATATCTGACCCAGATGCCGAGATTAGGCTGACCCATACAGTCACCTCCGGAACTCAATGCTGGCAATGATTTCCCATGCCGGCCCATGGATCAACGAAATTCCGGCACTCGGGTCAATCCTCGACCGGCAGCAACATCGGTGGTTCAGAAGTCGCGTGAGATCGGCATCCTCCGCGCCATGGGCATCTCTCGCGGACAGGTCCTGTGGATTTTCCTGTTACAGGGTGGGTTGCTGGGACTGCTCGGATCTGCCTTCGGTTCAGGCATCGGCCTCGGCGCGCTTCTACTATGGCAACGCTACGCGCTCAACCCGGCTGGCACGCCGCTCTTTCCGCTGCCGATCGAGCCGAAGCTGTTCTTGACCTCGCTGTTGCTGGCCACGATAACGGGGTTGTTGGCGGCATTCGCGCCCGCGCTGCGCGCGGCACGACTCGACCCCGTGGTGGCGATCCGTGGCTGAGCCAGTGGTCAGGCTGCACGACGTGCACAAGGTCTTCAATGCTGGCCTGCCCAACGAATGCGAGGTGCTGCACGGCATCGACCTCACGGTATCGAAGGGCGAGTTCTGCGCAGTGGTCGGACCATCGGGCTCAGGCAAGAGCACGCTGCTGAATATCGTCGGGCTGCTCGACCGGCCGACGAGCGGCTCACTGTCCATCAGCGGCGCCGAAACCAGCACGCTCGACGAGCATGCGTTGACGCAGCTGCGCGGACACAACATCGGTTTCGTCTTTCAGAATCACAACCTTTTGAGCGGTTTAACTGCAATGGAGAACGTGATGATGCCGATGCTCGGCGCCGCGGGCTTTTTCAATGAGGGCATGGCGCAGCGCGCGGCGGCCTTGTTGGAGAGCGTCGATCTGACTAAGTGGCGCGACAGCATGGTCACGCAACTGAGTGGCGGTCAGCAGCAGCGCGTGGCGCTGGCACGCTCCCTTACGATGGACACGGCGTTGCTGCTCGCCGACGAGCCGACCGGCAACCTCGACACCAAGTCGGCCGACGTCGTGTTCGACCTGCTGCGCAAGGCCAACCAAGAGCACAGAATGGCAATTCTCTTCGTGACGCACAACCCCGGGTTGGCCGAGCGATGCGACCGGACTATCCAGGTGGTGGATGGCCGGCTTGAGGTTTGAGCCGATCCGCGAAGTTTCATTCGGCCCCGCAGAGTTTGCTTAGGTCTTGCGGCGCGCCGCGGCAACTGTCCGTTCGACGGCTTCCTTGGCCGAGCGTGCAGCGGCGCGCGTTGCCGAGGCGGCCGTCACTAGCGCATGACGCGTGGCTCGCGCGGCCTCCCATGCTTCTTCCTTGCTGTCCTGCGTAGCGCGCTGCAGCGATTCTTCGGTTCTGGCAAGCGCTTCCTTGGTCGCGGCCGCGGCCTTTTTGCTTTCCGCCTCCGTGGCGCGCGCGGCATCCCGTGTATCGTCCAGCGATTTACCTGAAGCGGCCGATGCTTTGGTGTCAAGGCGATTAGCAGCCTCGGCTGCCTTTTGCGCCGCGCGGCGGATGCCAACAGCTATGAATTCGACGCCTTGCCTGCGGTTGCCTGGGCCTGTTTTGCGGCAAGTCGCGCCGCTTCGGATGCCTCTGGTGCGGCGCTCTTCACTTGGTGCGCCGCCTTGAACGCCGCGTCTTTGGCGTTGGCTGCCACGCCGGGTGGCACGCTCATTTAGCCCGGTGCTTCTGTCTCTGCGGCGATCGCGGGCGCGCTGAACAACATGACGATGGCTGCGGCGGCAGCAATGGCGATGAGTCTCGGAAGTCCTAGAGTCGGTTTCCTGGGTGTGTCCTTGTTTTCGACCTTGAGGATGCGGCGGGCGTGCTTCACGCGAGCGCGGGGGCCAGTGCGCCGGCTTTTGGCATGGATTCCGCCAGTGTCGTCAGCACAGATTTCGCCCTGGCGATGTCGGGCTCGGTGCCGTGCACCATGACGAGAAAGCGATCCGCCTTGACGTCGGCTTCGTACTTGATCGCCCGGTCTTTCGACGTTCCCATTCCGTACAACGCTGCGCCGAGCGCTGAAAATCCGCCACCGAGCACTGCACCTTCGAGTGCAGCGAGCAGCGTGACCACGAAGGGCCCGGCAACGGCGACTAGACCGAGTGGCGGCAGCATAAAAACCGCCGGCGCCGAGAGCGTTCCCCATATCGCACCCCAAAAGCTGCCGATTCCGCCCCACGTCTTGATGCGGTCGCCTGTGGTGTAGAAACCCACGGCGTGTTCTTCGGTGTGATACCCCTTGCCGACGATAGAAAGCTTTTTTATATCGAAACCGGCTTTGCTCAGTGCCTTGATCGCCGACTCTGCAGCGCTGTGCTGCTCATAGACGGTGATCAGCGGATCGGTTGCGGCGGATGTCGTGGAGGTTGCGGAGTGGCTCATGGTCGTGTCCTTGAAGGGTTGAATGGTGAAGAGCAAGGGCGACGCTAAGAACCTTATGGCCCAGCCAGCTTGATCCGCATCAAGGCAACGCTTGACGCAGATCAAACGCAATTTGCTCTGCCAGTGATGAACTGCAACTCGCGGTGAACGCGCTGCTATCAGGCAAGCGCCGAGTCCCGCATATGTTGGAGAATTTGCATTCGAATTCCGGTGACTTCGACGACGATCTGGAAGACACGCGACACACACCAGACGGCCAAGCGTGCCACAGCCGGTAAGCGCAGCATCGTTGCAGGCCAGCCTGATGGGATGTCCACGCGTCGTTCTCCGTCGATCCGCAGCAGCACGCAACGCGCACTGCGCGCAAGTGCTGCACTCCCGTGCCGCTTGCGGACAACAGCCTCAAGTTCTTCGCGCTCTTGCTTGGTCAGCTCCACTCGGTGCATGCGCTACAAATAGAGCATGCACAGCCGATTCCAAGGATTCAGTGGACTAGCGCTTGCGAGAGCAAGTGCTGAAGCCGAAAACGCCGTAGCCTGGACACACACCAACCACTCCCGTCAGGAGAGGCAGAAGTCCAATATATCCCCATGCACCAATGATATCGGTTGAGGCAAGTGCAATCAACAGCAAGCCAGTGCCGATGCGTAGTGTTCGATCCAAAGCGTTGATGTTGTATCTGTTGAAATTCATTGATTGGCTTTGCAGAATGACGATTAAAGGGAGTTTGCTCGAACAGTGTTGACAAACTTTGATCGAAATCAAGTTGTGGACGAGCGCCAGAAGTCCGGCACACGTTGTAGCTTTGCGGGCGACATTAATATGAGAAAACAACAACCAGACCGTTATGCGCCTTCCATTGAAAATGGTGTAGTCGGTTTGCGTTGAAGCGTCGGAGGATGCGGACCAACTTATCAACTCAAGCGATGGCTTTTTAGGTTTCTTGCAAGTTGTGCCTTTCGGGCGTTGACCTACCAGCCGGACGTTGCGCCCGTTGAAGTCCAAGGTGTGCTCACGCGTGGAGCATGTGTCCGCGGTTGTGAAGCGGCTTTGGAAATTCAGCAAAGTGCGCTACCGGGGCTTGACCAAGAATGCAACGCGCGCGTTCTTGGTCAAAGGGTTGGCGAACATCTATCTGGCACGCAGGCATCTCATGGGATGAGTGCGCCTGCGGGGAGCACAGCAGGCGCTGCTGTGGTGCCACAAGCGGCGATTCGCTTCAGATGAGTGCGATCCGATGTGCCGGGCAGTCGAATAAAGCGCCAATGTGGAGAGTGCCGTCGAAATCGCTGGCTTGTTCAGATGGTATGGGCGCCTCCCTCCTACCGCACTGCTTGCACTGCGCCGCGGGAAGTGCCAGATTGACGATCCCACCGTCAACATCCAAATGGAGACCATCATGGAACGTACCGTCATTGCCGTCGACATTGCCAAGAAGGTGTTTCAGCTGCACTGGGTCGAGCTGGACACCGGCTGCATCGAGCGATTGCAGTTGAAGCGCGCCAGGATGCTGGAGTGGTTTGCCAACCGCACTGCGGCTCTGGTTGTCATGGAAGCCTGTGGCGGTGCTCACGACTGGGGCCGGGCTCTGATTGGATTGGGCCACGAGGTGCGACTCATCTCACCCAGGAAGGTGCGGCCGTTCGTGCAGCGCAACAAGACCGATGCTGCCGACGCGCAAGCGATCTGGACGGCGTGCCAGCAGCCCGGCATGCGCTTCGTTCCCGTCAAGACCGAGGCCCAGCAGATCGTGCTGTCGCTGCACCGCTTGCGCGCGCAGCTCATGAAGACCCGCATCATGCAAACCAACGAACTCCGAGGGCTGCTCTACGAATTCGGCATCGTGCTGCCGGAAGGTCATGCTGCGTTGCTCAGGGCGTTGCCCGACGCCATGTGCGACGCCATGTGCGACGCGAAGGCCCGGCTGCCAGCGATGCTCATGGACAGCCTGGACGAGCAACTCAGGCGAGTCCAGCAACTGCAGGCCGACATCGGCCTCGTCGAGCGCCGGCTCTCGCAGCCGATGCGGGAGATACCGGCCTGCAAAGCTGTCGCCGAAATCCCCGGTGTTGGCCTTCTTACGGCGACGGCGGTCGTCGCCAGCATGGGCACGCCGACATCGTTCAAAGACGCTCGGGAGTTTGCTGCATGGATCGGACTGGTCCCTCGCCAGACCGGCACCGGTGGACGGGTCCGGCAGCTGGGCATCAGCAAGCGCGGCGATGCTTACCTCAGAACGTTGCTGATGCACGGTGCTCGAGCCGTGGTGATCCGATTCAAGGTTGGCCCGACATGGCCATGGCTGACCGCGCTGTTGCAGCGCCGGCCGTACAGCGTGGCTGTCGCTGCGGTGGCGAACAAGCTGGCGCGAACGATCTGGGCGGTGCTGGCACGCGGCCAGGCCTGGCGCCCCGAGGCGTGGCAAGGCGCGCACTGACAACCAACCAACCAGTTTGAAGGAGAGCAAGCGACCACGCGTGTGATGGGACAGACAGGTCGGACCGGGACGGGGACACTCCGATAGGGAACAAGAGCACCAAGCTCGATGTTCAGATGGGAACCCCGTCAGCGAAAACCATCAGGGCCAGCAGGCATGTCGGCTTGCACAACAGGCCGGAAATAAGACTGCAGCCCTGCCTCCTGAATCTTCACACATACGAGTTCTTGCAATCCGGGAGGCGCCCATATAAGCGTTGCCTTAACTTTGGACGGCCCAGCTACGAACGTGAGGCGATTGCTTTGACAATTCGCAAGAAACGCAAAGCTTCGCCCTCGCCTTAGCTCACCGAGGCTTTAGCTTTTGATGACGTTTGGACGGTCAATCGCGTCTTCCCATTCAAAGCGGACAAGAGATCGCCTTGGCTCCGGACTGTTTTAGTCGATACCGCTCGCACTAGTGCGGCAGCGCACAGACCCAGGAGTCGGTTCGACATAGAAGCGTTTTTTGGGCCCAGCAAGCTCCTGGCACGCGATGCCACATCGGCTCTGTAGTCAGCGCCGTGCGCGGGGTACCAGGCGGCGCACTGAGCTCGGAGCCATCGACGTCTTTCCCGTACAGCCAAGGAGCCCCAATGGAGTGTGAAGATGGTTTTCCTGACCTCGGTCAGGTCCGGCCAAGCCCGGCCAACGCACCCGTCGCACGCCACCCTGAGGCTGTCGCACGGCGTCATCTGGTACCCACCCGCCTGGAAGTCCTACCTTTTATTTGTTCACTGGCCGACATCCTGCGCCACTCGATGGACTCGCGCATCTTCATTGACGTTTTCGTGGATCGGAAATGCCTTGCGTGGGTGGTAGACCGGCGCAGGTTCGAAAGTGTGCTCGAGCGCCTGACGCAGACGTCGCACTGGGCTGCCATCCACGGCGGGCGGCTGGTCTTGAAGGCCACGGTTGGGCCGGCCGGTGGCACCCTTCTCGAGGTGTTCGGGACTGCAAAGATCACGAACAGCGCCTATGGCCCGGTAGTGACCTCTCCCTTTTTCCCCGGCGCCGGAACTTGTGTGTTGACAAACCCCGAACTGACGGCAGTGGTCGATTTCGCCGAAAGCTCGGGGGGCTTTGCACAGCTGGCAAAGGGACAGTGGGGAGGCACTTCGCTGGCATTGAGCTTGCCCACCTATGTGGATGGGTGAGGAGGCAGCGCCCGAGCGGTTGCATGGCTTGGCCTTGCAGTGTGGGCCAGCGCACAGTCCGGAAGACGCTGACTGCATAAATTCCACGCCGGGCGTGCCGGAATGGTCCGGCGCATCCCCGACATCCGGAAGGAACGCCATGAACTCGCAGCGCGCAAAGGGCCCTCCACCTAAACCAGGACAACGCCGCCCCTCTCCGCAGGTGGATGCCAGTCGACAACGGGAGAAAGCCGAATCCACCGAAGCCGAAGGGCGGCACAAGAACTCCGGCCAGAAAGACCACAAGGGTGCGCGTTGACAGCGTCGCAGCGTGATGCGAGCGTGCCGAACCCGGGGCGACCTGGCCACCCTGTTCGAGCTTCCTTGTATGGCGTGAACCGCTAAAGATGCGACCGCTGATGTGGCAACAGGCGGCAGGTTCGCAGTTGAGCCCGTGACGGAGTGTTGGCGTTGGCGGAAAATTTGCCTGTTGGGGGTGCGGCGGAATTCCTAGACTGGTTATGCCGTGGGACCCATGCTCTTGCGATATTCAACAGGACTGAGAGAGGCGAGGGATATCTCGATCCTTTTTTCGTTGGACCAACGGATGTATGAGTCCAGTGTTTGTGTGAATTTCCCAATGCTCATTGACTACCAGTTGCGCAGATAGAACAGTTCCGTTTTCAGTCGGCCGAAGAAGCCTTCACAAGCCGCGTTGTCGAGTGAGCATCCTTTGCGCGACATCGAATGAATCAGCTTCGCATCAGCGATGCGCGACCGCCATTCAGGCCAGCGGTAGTGGGCGGAATCAATCGGTCGTCGTAACACCATCAATCATGGAGCTGTTGTGGGAAGACCTGCGGTGTGGATGCAGAAGTTAACAGTACGCGTGACGATGCGCTCGCCCGGCGCTCCTTCGCTTCGGCGTGAGGTGGAGCGGCAGTTCTGGAAGCAGATTGCCACCGGAACAACGAGCGAGAAGGCGGCCGCAGCCGTTGCGCAGTAGATTCACCGTGCCACTGTTGATGGACACGTTGTTTCCGTTGCCTGCCACGCCGAGGTAGTCGCCAACGCCACCGAGTCCCAGGTTGTTGCTGTCGCCGGTCAGGGCAAGGCCTGTGTAACCCCAGGTGTCCATGCTGTTGCCTGAGTCGCTCACGGAGTAGCCTGCGCCGCCCAGCAGACCGAAGTAGTCGCCTGTACCCGTCAGGCTGATGCCATCATTGCCGCCCGCAACATTCGCTTGGGCGCCATTGTTGATGTAGATGCCGGTGCCCTGACCTTTGGCGGTGGTGCCTTCCCACTGATCACCGGTTGCATTAACCTGGTCCAGGTTGCCCCCGGTATTGCCCAGCATGGGCAGCGCACCGGCCACGGTGTTGCTGTTGTTGCCCCCGCCATAAATGCCCATGCTGTCGATGGCGTTTTCATCTACGCCATTGCCAGAGCCGCTGACGTTGGCATGGCTGTTGGTGGTCGGATAAATGCCGGTGCCCGGATCGTTGCCGTTAGTATTGCCTACGACATCGGCATCACCTGCGCCCACCGTGATCGTGTCGCCGCCCCCGTAAGCGCCAAGCGTGGCGCCGGTACGAGGGCGGGCGCTCGCGCATTCAGCCGTTTCATCTGGCCATGAAGGTCAAGGTACATGTCTACGGTTATGCCACGGTAGTGTCCTACTCGCGCAAGACCGCCCACAAGCTGCATGAAGACGTGACGTTTCGGGTGAGCGCAGCCAGCAACTCCTAAACGCATCGCACGCCATGCGACTTTCGCGCCCTGCATCTGGAGGAACTGTTGCCATTGTTAGTGCCGGTCGTCAGGCTCGCAGGGGAATTCGGGCGGGTCAAACTGGTCCCTATGGCTGGGGACGGTAACGAGTTGCGCAACAATGCCAGCAAGCACGAGGCGACGCGCTACGAGCGGATGAAGGCCATCCAAGCAGCCAAGCACCGTTTGCAAACGCGCCAGCAAAAGCACGATGACGAAGTGCCTCCGGCACCGGTCCAAGCGGTCAAGTCAAACTCGACATTCATGCGTACCTTCGACAACCTGGCGCCCAGGGCGAAGGACAACTTCGCCGATCCCGACTCCCGATCATGATAATCAGCGCGGGCTTCGAGAAATGCTTCAACGCCCAGACGACCTTCAACAGTCACCAGCAGATCATCGTGGTCAGGCAGTGGGCCGCCGCCAGTGGTGAGTTGCCCGCCATACTGGTATTGGTCACGTGCAGTACAGAGCAAGAACCCGCGAGCGCATTGGCTGACTCAGGCTAACGCAGCGAAGGGGTGTCGGCACAGCTGAGCGAGTGCGCAAGCTTTTTGGTTTTTCGGTTGACGTCGGTGCTGCTGCGCTGCAACAATGCGCTATCCCAATTTTCGGAGCCCTTTGCGTGGACAGTGCCTTAAGTCGCAGCGATAGAAAACGTGCCCTTGCGGGTGCGGCGCGCCAGGCTCGCTAACGCAAATGCTTTGCGCTGTGGGGCTCCGCGCCGCAGCAGTGAATCACGCCGATTGGCGTGCGTTCTGAACCCAAAACACGGTCTCTTCCGATCGTCAGTCCAAGCCTGACATCGCAGACGCGGCTTAAGCTCTATTTCAGGCAAACGGCTCCTTCAAAGCAAAGGAGTTCCCGTGTGCTTCTCGAAGATTCCCAACGCCTCGACCGCAAGGCCGACCCACACTGCAGGCGCGGCGCTGAGTAGCGACAACCGGCTCGCCGTACCCGAGACAAACGTCTACGCGAGTCTGTGGTCCAGCCGGCGGGTGCGCGCGGCGAAGTCGGTCCAAAACACTGGTGTCCCCCAGCGGCGCTGAGCTGGACTTTCAACTTTCGACAGCCCGAAGATCGCCATGGACCCCGCCCCCAGTCCGCGCTTTGGCGCGACCACATCATTCGACCCGATGCCCCTGTACCCGGCGTCGCTCAAGGATTTCCTCAACGCTTGACCGCGCGAGGAGTTGGGCGCCGTGTGCGCTTGAACGAGACTCCTCATGACCCGCGAAGATTTCAAAACTCACCTGCGTTCCGCCCTCGCCGAACGCCGCCCCGTTGTCTTGCGACACCTGCTGGACCTGCACGGTGCGGCGGCGTTTGCCGATGGGCTTGCCGCTTGGTCTCCACGCCTGGTGGCCGACGCGCTTTCTCTATTGCTTCAAACGCAGCGCATGGCCGTGATGCGGCATCTCCCCTTTGCATTGCGCAACCATGATTTATGCGTCCAGGTCGCGCACCGCCACTCGTCTGGCGGTGTAGCGCCGCCATGCCTGCCTCCGGCACGTTGGGTCGCCTCGTCCACCGCCAGGAGCATCCCATGAATTTCGTCGACAACATTTTTAAAAACTGGTTCGGTGGCTTCCTGTCGCGCCGTCGTGCCACTCAACTGTTCGGGCGCGGTGCGCTGCTCGACACCGTAGGCGGTCGAGGCGCTGCTGAGGCGGTGCCCGAGCATGTCTCGCGCGACATGCTCAAGGCCGCGACCGACGACATACCCGGTTCGCTGGTTCGTCTGGCGTCGCACGAAGACGGGCTGAGTGCCCCCGAAGCGGCCGAGAGGTTGATACGTTTCGGGCCCAACGAAGTCGAGCACGAAAAGCCTTTGCCCTGGTGGCTTCACCTGTGGCATTGCTACAAAAATCCCTTCAACCTGCTGCTCACGGTGCTGGCCGGCGTGTCGTTCCTGACCAACGATCTGAAAGCGACGATCGTGATCGGCACGATGGTGGTGCTCAGCACGTTGATCCGGTTCATCCAGGAGGGCAAATCTAACCGTGCGGCTGAACGGCTCAAAGCGATGGTGACCAACACCGCCACTGTGATCCGTCGCGACCTCGGGACCGAAGCGACCGAGGTGGCTGAAAAATATTTTGATCTCCACCTTAACGCCCGGCGTCCGCCGTCCCGCGCCGAAGTGCCGATTCGCGAACTTGTACCGGGCGACCATGTGGCCCTGTCAGCCGGTGACATGATTCCCGCCGACTGCCGCTTGATGACGGCCAAGGATTTGTTCGTCGCGCAGGCTGCCATGACAGGGGAATCGCTGCCGGTAGAGAAGTTCGCTGATGAGAAGTCATCGTTTGCGACGGTTCTGGAGGCGCGCAACCTTGTCTTCATGGGCACGAACGTGGTGTCGGGCTCTGCGACCGCACTGGTCGTCGCCACGGGCAACCAGACCTATTTCGGCACGCTGGCGACACGCGTGACTGCCACCAGCCGGGCACCCACCGCGTTTCAGGCCGGAGTCAACAGCGTCAGCTGGCTTTTGATCCGCTTTGCCTTCGTGATGGTGCCGATCGTGCTGCTTGTGAATGGCTTCACCAAGGGCGACTGGACCGAGGCATTCCTGTTTGCGCTCGCCGTAGCCGTTGGGTTGACGCCCGAAATGCTGCCGATGATCGTGACGTCGACCCTGGCCAAGGGCGCGGTCGTGTTGTCGCGCAAAAAGGTGATCGTCAAGCGCCTGGATGCAATCCAAAACTTCGGCGCGATGGATGTGCTTTGCACCGACAAGACCGGGACACTGACGCAGGACAAGATTGCACTGGAGCGCCAGACCGATGTCTTTGGCAATCCGTCGGACGAAGTGCTGAAGTTCGCTTTTTTAAACAGTCACTATCAGACCGGACTGAAGAATTTGCTCGACAGGGCTGTGCTCGAACACGTCGAACTTCAGACCGAATTGAAGCTGGCGCAGGACTATCGAAAGGTCGACGAAATTCCCTTCGACTTCGAGCGCCGACGCATGTCGGTCATCGTCTCCGAGCGCGACGATCACCACGAGTTGATCTGCAAAGGGGCGGTGGAAGAGATGCTGGCGGTATGCACTCGTGTACGGATAGCCAGCGCCGAAGGACAGCAGGACGTGGCGCTCGATGCACACATGCTCGAGCGCGTGCACACGGTCACGCGTGAACTGAACGAAGACGGGCTGCGTGTGGTGGCGGTGGCGATGAAAGAAACCGTCGCGAGTCACCTGACCTATTCGGTGGCCGATGAATCCGAACTGATCTTGGTGGGATACATCGCGTTCCTCGATCCGCCCAAGGAATCCGCAGCGCCGGCATTGCGGGCCTTGGCCAACAACGGCGTCAACGTCAAGGTCTTGACCGGCGACAACGAGCTGGTCACTGCACGCGTCTGCGGCCAGGTCGGCCTGGCGGTCGGCACCATATTGCTCGGGCCGCAAATCGAGCGCATGAGCGATGCCGCGTTGGCGCATGCCGTGGAAAACCATCAGGTGTTCGCCAAGCTGACGCCGTTACACAAGGAACGCTTGGTCCGTGCGCTGCGCGCCAACGGACATGTCGTCGGCTTCATGGGCGACGGCATCAACGACGCGCCAGCGCTGCGGGCTGCCGACATCGGCATTTCGGTCGATTCGGCAGTCGATATCGCCAAGGAAGCGGCCGACATCATCCTGCTGGAAAAAAGCCTGATGGTGCTAGAGGAAGGTGTGATCGAGGGGCGGCGCACCTTCAGCAACATGCTGAAGTACATCCGCATGACGGCGAGCTCCAATTTTGGCAACGTGTTCTCGGTCCTGATTGCCAGCGCGTTCCTTCCATTCCTGCCAATGTTGCCACTTCAGTTGCTGGTGCAGAACCTGCTGTACGACATCTCACAGATAGCGATCCCGTTCGACAACGTCGACGAGGAGCTGGTGAAGAAACCGCTGAAATGGAACCCGGGCGATATCGGGCGCTTCATGGTGTTCTTTGGCCCGGTCAGCTCGATCTTCGACATTACGACTTTCGCGCTGATGTGGTACGTCTTTAAGGCCAACACGCCCGGGCAGGAAACCTTGTTCCAATCGGGCTGGTTTATCGAGGGTCTGCTGACGCAGACGCTGATCGTGCACATGATTCGAACGCCCAAACTGCCCTTCATCGAAAGTCGAGCGGCCATGCCCTTGTTGGTCATGACCGTGGCAGTCATGGCCGCGGGTGTTCTGCTGCCGATGGGTCCATTGGCCGACTACTTCAAATTGCAGGCGTTGCCTTTCGGTTATTTCCCTTGGCTGATCGCCACACTGGTGGGCTATGCCGTGCTGACCACCCTGATGAAGCGTTTTTACATTCGTCGCTTCGGGTGGCAGTGAGGCGCACGGGAAATTCGATGCAGGCCTTTGAACAATTCCATTTGCTCGCCCTGGTTGATTCGGCGATCAGCCTGACGGTGGCTTTCCTGCTTGGCGGCGTCATCGGATTCGAGCGACAGGTACGTCAGCGCACGGCTGGATTGCGCACTAACACACTGGTCGCGGTGGGTTCGGCTGCGTTCGTGGTGCTTGCCAACCGGCTCAACGGCCATGAAGGTGCGGTGCACGTGGTGGCTTACGTTGTGTCGGGCATCGGGTTCCTGGGTGCTGGAGCGATCATGAAGGAAGGTGCGAATGTGACCGGGTTGAACACAGCCGCGACGCTTTGGGGTTCGGCCGCTGTAGGTGCTTGTGCCGGCGCTGATCTGATTGGGGAGGCGGTGCTGGCCGCGATCTTTGTGTTGGCCAGCAACACCTTGCTTCGACCGGTGGTGAATCGCATCAACCGCCAACCGGTGAAGGAGGAGTTCGCCGAGGCCACCTACACCGTGTATGTCATCTGTGAGCGGGCGCGCCAGGCGGAGCTACGGGAAAGACTGGTCGAGTTGCTGGAAGGATCGAACTACCCGGTGCGGGACGTTAACCAGCACGCGTTCGGCCAAGGGGACGCCGAAATCGAAGCGACGTTGTATGCGACTGCAGTCGAGGCCTCAGAACTGGACCGCACTATGACGGCCATGGAGGCTGAGCCCGGGGTATCGCAAGCATTTTGGAATGCGCGTTCCGAGGATTGACGCGGCGGGCCGACACTGTCCCAAAAAAAGGATCTTTCGCCGTGGCAGTTTCAACCGGAGATTGGCCCATGAATATTGTCAACCCCCTGGTGACAAGGCGTAGCTCACGTTACGGGCGCTCGACCTCCGAAGCTGAGTCGCTTCGCAGCAGCGGCATATTGTCTGCAGCCTGCCCTTTGAAGATCGTCAAGCTGCTGACCGACAACGGCAATGAATTCAGAGACCGCTTGTTTGCTTCGCGCGCGCGCGAGCCCACCGGTAGCTCACCAGCACGCGCTTGAGAGCACCTCGCCCCTGAATGTAGAGGGCCTGGTAGATGGCTTCGTGGGAAATGCGCATGGACTGATCATCCGGGAAGTCGACCTTCAGACGGTTGGCAATCTGCTCTGGCGACCAGCCGTTGACCCATTTGCGGTCACCACGATGAGGCTTGTTGCGACCGATGAACGGAGCTTGCTGAGGTCCGGCGACCTCGCGCCCCTGAGCATCGTGGATATTGCCCTCCAGACGATCCTGGACATATTGGCGCAGACGTGGGTTCATCACCAGCTTGGCTGGCTTGGGCCTTCTGGCCAACAGCTCGGACTTCCACTGCGCGACCGACGCCCGGTACTCGAGCTTGCCACCGCGAGTTGCAGCGTTGCGGGTCAACTCCCGTGAGACCGTCGAGGGACTTCGTCCGATAAGGCGGGCTATCTCCCGCACTCCAACGTCTTGGGCCCGCAGTCTTAGGCCCGCACAAGAGCGATCTCTTCTCGCTCGGCGAATGACAAATACCGTCCCGGTATGGGATTGGACATGAACAAGGGCATGCCACCACGATGACGGAACCAACGCCCGCCTACTGGCTGCGACACGCCAACGGCTGCGGCCGCCTTCTCGCTCGTGACTCCGGTGGCAATCTGCTTCCAGAACTTCCGCTCCACCTCACGCCGAAGCGAAGGAGCACCAGGCGAGCGCATCGCCACGCGTCCCGTTAACTTCTGCATCCACCCCGCAGGTCTTCTCATAACACCTCCTTGATTGAAGGTGTTGCGACGACCGGTTGAATCCGCCCTGGCTGCCCCTGTCGCTGTGGAAGATCAGCCCGGTCTCTTTGCCCAGATGGCGCTTAAACCAGGCCATGCGCAATGCATCGATCACGATGTCTCGCGTCATGTCGCTTCGCAGCGACCAACCGATCACCTGGCGGTTGAACAGATCGATCACCACCGACAGGAACAACCAGCCTTCGTCGGTGGCGATGTAGGTGATGCCGCCTGCCCAGACCCGGTCGGGCTCGTGCACGGTGAACTCGCGGTTCAGCAGGCTGGGCGAGATCGGCAGATCCTGCCTGCTGTCGGTTGTGACCTTGAAGCGGCGCTTGCCTCGGGCCCGGATGCCATGACGTTGCATGAGCTTTTGCACCAGTATCCCGCCAAGCGAATCCGCAGCATCCGGTATTTCACCGAGATCGGCCACACGCGTCGGTGGCGTTGGTGTTGGCGTTAAATGAAGGCGTACTTCACCGCTGCGCTTTCGCGAAGTACGCCGTCGCTTTTTCCAGGGTGTCGCGCTCCATCTTCACGCGCGCCAGCTCGGCGCGCAGCCGGCTGATCTCCATCTGCTCGGCGCTCACGGCCTTGCTGTCAGCCCCGCTGAGCTTGCCTTCGCGCTTGACCTTGACCCAGTTGAACAGGGTTTACTCGACCAGCCCCAAAGTGCGTGCCGCCACCGCGATGCTCTGACTACCCTCGGCCAGCCGCACCGCCTCCTGCTTGAATTCGAGCGTGTAGCGCGCTCTTGCCGTCTTCGTCATTTCCGTTCTCCTTACTTGAATTTAAACACTCAGCAAGGGGTACGTTTTTCGAGGGCAAGGTCACATCAAGCCGCTAGTCCCCGACCAGTTTACTGGTCGGGGACTAGCGCAGAACGCGTGCGTGCGTTGTCGCACGGCTGCCGCAAGGTATCGGCGTAGCTTGGGCTTGATGGCACAGATTGCAGACGCACCCCGGCGTGTCCAGCGAAGTTGGTCACGGACCTTTCCTTTCCTTCGGAGCACCAAAACATGATGAATGGTGGCATTTGGGGTATTGGTTGGATGGGTGGTGACGGCATATGGGTGTCGATCCTGATTGCCGTATTGGCCGTTGGCTTCGTGGCATGGTTCATCAAAGGAAGGCGAAAGTGACCCGAGTGGACGCTATCCGCGCGTCCCGAGCTGTGCCTCGCAATTCTCGATGCGTATCGAGATGTCATCGCGCAACTTGTTGATCCTGCTCAAGTTCCACCTTGCAATCGATGCATAGAATTTCCGAACCTCTTTATGGTTTTCATGCAGTCGTCTCGCTGACCCGCGAAATATCCCCATTGGTCCCTCACTTTCTTAGTCCGCACAGGACCCACAACCCAGGAATTCACCATGACCCCCGTACGTACCCTCGTTGCACTGTCCGTTGCCGCACTCGCCGGCGCCTGCGCAAGCCCTGGCTCGGTCAACGCGCCGCCGCCTTCGTCAGGCGTCACGGACACCAGCGCGGCGGCACCTATGGAGCCCCGCATGAAAGCGATGCAGGAGATGCACCAGAAGATGATGAGCGCCAAGACGCCCGAGGAGCGCAACGCGCTGATGGCCGATCACATGAAAGCCATGCAGGGCGGCATGAGCATGATGAAGGGCATGGGCGCCATGGACGGAAAAGGGTCCATGGAGGGGATGGGCGCGATGGCCGATGCCAAGGGCATGCCAGCCGACATGGCCAAACATCACAAGATGATGGAACAGCGCATGAGCATGATGCAAATGATGATGGAGATGATGATGGACCGGATGCCGCCAGCGTCCATGAAGCAGTGAGCCGACCATGAACCAGCCATCACAGGTCGCGGTCACTCCAGAGCGTTCCGGCTATGGCTTCCATTGCAAGCTGGACGGACTCACCTTCTCACAGGCCATCCTTGCCGTGACCGATGCGCTGAAGGCAGAGGGCTTTGGCATTCTGACCGATATCGATGTGCAGGCCACGATGAAGGCCAAGCTCGGAATAGACGGACGGCCGTACCGGATTCTCGGCGCCTGCAATCCGCCACTAGCGCACCGCGCCCTTCTCGCCGAGCCCGACATCGGCTTGCTGCTGCCGTGCAACGTGGTGGTGCGCGAAGAAGGCGACGGCGGTCTTGTCGTTGGGTTCATGGACCCGGTCGCAGTTCTACAAATGGCCACTGATCCCGAGATCGGCCGCGTCGCGCACGAGGTGCGCAAAAGGCTTGACCGCGTACGGGCGGCACTAGTCGACCGGCCCGTCGGCGTCGGTCCGACGTGAAGGAGGCGGCATGTTTCACGACGGCAACTATATGGTCGGCATGCATGGTTTCTGGTGGCTGTTCTGGCTGCTGCTGATGATCGGCGTGTGGTTCTTCTCTCGACGGGGAACGTCGGGTTGGCGTGGCGATCGACCACGCGAAACGGCGCACGAGGTGTTGAGTCGGCGCCTGGCCGGCGGTGAGATCACTCCGCAACAGTACGAAGAGCGAAGGGCGCTGCTCGACAGAGATGCGCCCAAGAAGCATTGAATCTATGGACTTTCCAGCACATAAAAAGATCGGGGCGATCCCCGCCCCCGTCAACATGCGCAAGCAACGTTCGGTGAAAGCGATTCAGACGGCACCGCATGTTCAAAACGTCGATCGACAAAGCTAGGATCAAGTTCTTCTTTGCTGGAGGGCGTTCATCCCTCTGCCGTCAAGTTGCTGCAGGCGGCGGGCAACACTCGGATCCAGAGCCTAGCGGCCGCTCTGGCGGGCGACGTACTCAATGCCAGGATCGCTGACGCACATTTCGTCGGCATCCGGTCGCGCACCCAACTGACGGCGCAGGTGTTTGCCCATGCCTCCAAGCTGGTGGCCGTGGGTTGCTTTTGCATCGGCACCAACTAGGTGGGTCTGCAGGCGGCGCGCGAACGCGACATTGCGGTATTCAATGCACCGTTTTCCATCACACGCTCGGTGGCGAAACTGGTGCTGGCCGAGGCCATCTTGCTGTTGCACGGCTTGCCCGCAAAGAATACCGCAGCGCACCGCGGCGGCTGGCTCAAGTCGGCCGATGACGCCTACGAGATTCGCGCGAAGACTTTGGGCATCATCGGCCACGGCTCGATCGGCATGCAGTTGTCGGTGCTGACCGAGGCGCTGGGCTTGCACGTCGTGTTCTTTGACGTGGTGACAAATCTGTCGGTGGGCAACGCACGGCAGGTGCCCGAGTTGCGCGACCTGCTGGCGCAGTCCGACGCGATCAACCTGCACCTGCCCGAGTCCCAGGCCACGGAGTGGAGAATAGACGAAGCACAGATTGCGGGCATGAAGCCGGGCAGCGTGTTGATCAATGCGTCTCGCGGTACAGTGATTAGAGTCGAGCCGCTGGTGGAAGCGTGGCGCCAGGGGTCGTCTGAGAAAAGGCATTACAAAGTACGTTAAGCCAATTGCGGCGAGGCAAAGAAGGTATGCTGAAATAGTCCTGAGATGCAACAGAAGTCACAGAGAATGTGCTGAAAAGTTTCGGCTTCTATGTGGTTCTGGCGATCTTGGCGAAGTTGCCCGGATTGGCGATGCGTCTCTCTGGGACTCACGTTTCTCATTTGATCGACGTGTGCACGTCCGACCTGGCGATCCTGGGCGCCGGCTTCATGCTTTCTTGGAGCCTGGAAACCGCGGAGGAACACGTCTCGCGTGGCATAGCTTTGGCCGTCATCGCCCTGATCACTGTTCTGACGGAGTACGTGGTGGACATCTACTACGTTTCAGGCGGGAAGGCAGCCCGGCTCCGACTACATTCAGTTTGCTGCTGCGAACATAACAGGCGCTAACCGGCTCCTAGTCGGATCTGGCTGGCCGCTTATTGTTGTACTGGTGGCGCAGCGTCGAGCTTGATTGGAGCAACGCGGTCGAGGTAACGGTCGAATTGATGATGTTTGTCGACGACGATCGCCTCGGCCCGCAGACCGTCTAGAACGCAACCGCTGGTTTCAAAGTTCACCCTGTCGACTAAGGTCAGGGGGAGACTTTTCACAAAGGCGGTCGAGACTAGTGTGCAGATGGCTTCGATTTCCCGGAGCGATTTTTGCTGATTCAGCAGAGGCCAACAATCACGATGTCGAACCGGCCAGCGACATCAGAGCCCACGTTAAGGCGACTACGAGGGTGATGATCAACGCGGATCTCGGAGAACGAAACCGAAACCAATTTTGGATGGTGCCAGACCGCTTCGCGCTAAAGAACAGAAGTCAAGCTGTTCCGCGCATACCCGAAAGTCCAACGGCGCCTTTCCCGCTTGTCGGTCCCCATGTCACCAATCCTAGTTACATGCCGCTCGTTCTGAGGTCGCCTCACACGAAGTTAGTGGCGGCGTGCAAAAAACCTAACGGTTGCGATTCAGAAGTCAATCAAAGACGGCCGCCGCGCCTACGAAGATGCCGTTCGGCCAAGGCTTCGCTTTCGGCGTAGTCGATCACCGCAGAAATCAGCGCCTCGGCGTCAACGCCCTGTCGGAGAGCGATCGCACGCACGCTGTCGACATAGGGGGGACTTTATGCGGGCCGCTGAGACAAGTTGGAACTGCACCAAAGATTTCAACCACTTCGCGAACTTGCTGCGGGTATCTGCTTACATAAGCTCGCATCAAATCTTCGACAGAAGTGGTCATGGTTCTATTTCGAGATGCGTGATCGGATTTGCGCGAAGCAGCGTCTCTGCGAAGCATGCAGCAGGTGCTGGAAAGTTTTCAATGCAACAAATGCTGAGCGAAAAAATGACGGGCATCCAACGAGGAGCGAAAGCTTTGGGTGAACACAACGAAGGTATGCGAGAGCGAAACAGCATGAACTGCTTTTGAAAATGGCAGAGTGGAAAGGTCTGCGTGACCGCAATGACCCGGGTCACAGTAATCTACGCGAATCCAAATCAGGTTAACTGATTGTTGGTGATCGTCCGAGATCCGCTTCAAGCTTCACAGGAGGTGGATCGCAGTGGTGGATGTTCAGCTCGACGCGATCGTCGACGGTCAACGTGCTTGCACCGGCCACACGTGCGATCATGTAGCCATAGCAGCTCGGTGCCTGCGAGTACCGAATGAGTACCCAGGGCACGGAGGCCGTCGAAAGATCCGCTTCTGCGTTACGGCAGTCCACCGCAAATCGGACGCGGATCGAGGATGCTTCATCGATCTGCACGACACGACCGGGACGCCATCCGTCCACAAAGCGCTGATGATCAGCCAGCAACGATCCGGCATCAACGACGCGCCAGCACAGGCCAAGGCCGACGTCGGCGTTGCCATGGGAACCGGGACCGATGTGGCGATGAACAGTGCGCAAGTGACGCTGGTGAAGGGCGACTTGCGTGGCATCGCGCAAGCGCGCGTCATCTCCGACGAAACCATTGCCAACATGAAGCAGAACCTGGGCTTCGCCTTCGTCTACAACGCGCTCGGCGTGCCGCTGGCAGCGGGTGTTCTGTTTCCGTTCACTGGATGGCTGTTGTCTCCGATGATCGCGGCGCTGGCGATGAGCCTGAGTTCGGCCTCGGTCATCTTCAATGCACTGCGGCTGAGGCGGACAGCGCCTTCAAAATGAAGACAGAAAAACGGTTTAAACCTCAAGGCGTCTTCACGCTTGAATCGAATCTAGGATCGGCCAATCTCCTAAATGCAGCGAGGCGCTTCGCCTACGGTGGCCTCATGCCACCTGCGTCATGCTGGTCGATACTGCCGAGCCTTGAGCGAGTTCAGCGCGAAGCCCAGAAGTGCAATGAGCAGAACGACAGCCTGTGCGATGGTGGTCTCAGCGGATGGATAGACCCCCAGCACCTCGATGCGCGGCCAATGAATGGGACTGGCACTTAGCCAACCGGCTTCTTGCAGGCCCGCGACGCCTTTCCCCGCGAGCACGACTGCCAGCACCGCCACCAGGATCGAACTGAGGCTGAAGAATTTGCCGATGGGCATGCGAGCACTGGTGCGCAGCATGAGCCACCCAATGGCCGCGAGGATGACCATTCCGGCTAACAGGCCGCCAAGCAAGGCGCCGTTGTTGCCATCTCCAGCAAGCGCCGAGTAGAACAACACCGTCTCGAAGACCTCTCGGTAGACGGCAATGAACGACAGGGCGAACAACGCCCATGCCGAGCGTTTCGTCACCGCCGCAGAGAGCTTTTCTTTGAGATAGGCCTGCCACTTTCCGGCCGTGCTCTTCTGGTGCATCCACAAGCCAACGCTCAGCAACACAATGGCCGCGAACAGCGATGAAACACCTTCAGTGACTTCCCGGCTGGCGCCGCTGATGCTCACAAAATAGGTGGCCACAGCCCAGGTCAGTCCACCACAAACGAGCGCGACGATCCAGCCGCCATGCACGTAGGTCAATACATCGCCTCTGTCAGCTTTCTTTAAAAAGGCCACCATTCCGACCACGATCAGCAATGCTTCCACGCCTTCGCGAAGGAGAATGGTGAGCGACGCGATGAAAGTGGTGAGCGGGTCGGCTTTGTCTGCCCCCAGCTCGCCGTCGACCTGCGCGAAGAGGTAGTCCAGCTTCTGCGCTGCGGCATCGGCCTGCTCCAACTTGCCGCTGGCAAGGGCCCCACGGTAGGCCAGCATCGCGTTTTCCACCCCTGTGAGGAGAGCTTGATTGCGGGCGCGCAGAGCCGGCTCAAGCGGCTCGAATCCGTCGAGATAGGCCGACAGGCCCAACCGCGTCGCGTTGGCCCGATCACCCGCGCGCGCTGCTGCAAGGCTCTCCTGAAGGCGTGTACGGGCCAGCCCCAATCCGCCTGGACCGCTGCTAGAAATGGTCGCCTCCGGATGGCTTCGAACGTAGGCGGTGAGATCGCGCGCCGCATCTGGCGACATGTGTTCGGACATGGCAGCCTCGGTCAACGTGGCAGCGGCGGACAAGTCGGAAAAGACCGCCTTGGCGGCCGCGTCACGGCCCCAGGACTCTTCGCCGCGCATGCGCATCGCGTCATCGTGGGACAGTGTTCCGGCGAAAAAAGCCAAGGCCCACCGGTCCTCGTCGGAGAGCGTGGCGAAACTGGGCATCGACGTGCCGGCGACGCCTTGAGAGACGACCTGATAGAGCGCGAGCACACTGCGCGAACGGGCGCGATCGCGATCGGTGAATGCGATCGGCGGCGGCGTCAGTTTCGCGCTGAGTGGCCCATCACCTCCTCCAGTCGCCCCGTGGCATGCGGCGCAGTTGGCTTCGAACAGCACCTTCGCTCGCACAAGGTCCGGCGGCTTAGATGGCGAAAGCGGGAATGGGTAGGCCTTTACTAGTGCCGCAGCCATTGAGTGGGCGCTGTTGGCTACGGCCTTTGCCTCCGACTTCGCCGCAATGAGCTCACCCAGCGCGGTGGCTTGGCGTTGCAGATCCGCGAGCGCCGGCGTGCTCGGCAGCGCGGCGAGCTGCTGCCCCGCCGTCGCTGCAAACTCTCTCATTTCTTCGTATTCGCTTGCGCTTTGGACCTTGCCATCACGCACGGCGCCGCCGTAATCGACCGCGAGGTAGTCCAGCAACTGCCACGTCTGCTTGGCTTGGTCGCTCGCGGCGGAGTCCGCAGCCCAAGCAAGAGAAGATGTCCATAGCGTCAGAAGCGCTGCCAGTGCCAGAAAGCGCCTGGCGGAGAGTGAGAGCTTTTTCATGTTGTAGTAGTGCTAATGATTCTTATTTTATCGACGATTCGTATTGCTACTCGTCTATTGAGTGCAATTGCCTCTCCTTCCGTGGGCCCTCACTTCTTCCGTTGCAAAGACAATGTGGGCAATGGAGACGCGAGTTGCGTTTCCCTGCTGCAGGCGTTGCGTGAGGCGCGTGCAAAGCGCGCACGGGGAACGGGTTCTTTAGGGGCCGATCGCGCTGCTTTCGGCCCTTTGACGGAGGGCCGCATTCACAGGCCCTCTAATTTTTCGCGCCATGGATGCCGTGTCGGCTTACGCAGGGGATACCGTCAGCGTGTGGGCCCTAAAAGCGAAGTCCACCGCTTTGATCCACATTCAGCGGTCCCAACGCCGAGCGCAGTTGCCAGACTTCGCTAGGGCAGTCGATCGCTTCGTTGAAGTAAAAAAACCAATGCGATGCACCTGCCACACGGCCGACCCTCAATCGGTCACCGACAGCAGGTCATCACGCGCCAGACTTCATTCAGTGGGCAATGACTGTGCCGTTAATTCGTGCCGGCGTGCAGGGCCCCACCACGCGAGCGAGACTGCCGCACCTAAACCCAGGATCACACCGGCCGCCCAAAACGGCGCAGTCGGCGCGATGGCAAACAAAGAACCTGCGCTCATCGATCCCAGCGCCTGGCCCAGATTGCCCGCCGCAGCCTGTTGACCCAACATGGCCCCCGGCGAAGCAGATTGACGCTCGAGCAACTCATACGACAGCACAGGACCTACCAACCCCGCAGTCGTGCCGACGACAGCGATCATCAATCCCAAAGCGCCAGGTCCGGGCACCCACGACGCCAAGGCGAGCGCAAGCGCAGCCACGGCAAAAGCGCCAGCCAACCAACGCTCGTCAACCCGACGACGCACCGCCGAAAACAGCAGTATCGACTGCGCGCCCAGCATGGCAACGCTACAGACGATAAACATCGCCGCCATCGTGCCGGTGGCCAAGTAGAGCGTCTGACTGCCGAACAAGTTGAAGCCGACCTCGAACGTTCCCACGGCAAATGAGGCCACGAGTGCGAGCAGCATCGATGCGTTGACGAATCGCTGGCGAGAGGCGTTTGGGCCAACTGCTTCTTTTGAGGCGGCGATCTGATTGTTACGAAGGCACCGAGGAATGAAAAGAGACAGAGGCAGACCGACAAGTGCCACTGCCAAAGGCGGCCAGTTCAACATGTCGCCCATCTTTCCGACCACCATCGCCATGATGGGTCCGGCCAGCCAGTTTCCGAACGCTGGCCCCACAAGGAAACCTAAAAACGACGCACTGCCCAACAACACAAATCGCCTGCTTCGATCCGAGGTTGTACTGCGGTCGGCGATGTAAGCCTGCGCAGTCGGAACGATGGCGGCGGCACCAGCGCCAGCGATAAATCTTGCGCCGTAGACGAAGCCGACATTGGGCGCCAGTGCAGCAATCGCACTGCCAATCAGAAAGGTAGCGAAACCAGACATCAAGATGAGGCGCCGGCCATACTTGTCTGAAAGGCGCCCCCACAGCGGCGCAAAAATAAACAGCGAAATGAGGTAGACGCCGCTCAGCATCCCGACATGCCAAGACACGGACGAGGCTGGTGCAGCGGCGCCCAAGTAGCGCACCAGGTAGAGCCGCATCAATGGCAGGCCCGCACCGTAGCCCAGCGACGCAATAAACACCATGCTGCACAGGAGCACCATCGCGCCCTTGCTGATCATCGGCGAATCAATGGCGTCGGGTCGGACAGGATCGGCTGCCCTGCTCGCCATGCGCTATTGCCCAACCGTGTACAAGACCACGCCGGCAAGCCAGACAGAAGCTGGCACCAGCAGTAACCATTGGTAGTCGGAGTGCAGGGAGAAGTTGGCGTAACTCATCAACTCGACACTGAGCGCACCAGCTACTGCAAGGACCCAAACCGTTCCATTCGATCGGGAGGGCATGCTGCCGATGGCGACGCCAATAAATACCGTGAGCACGCCCGCGGCCGCCATGAAGCCTCCTCTAACGATGAAGACCATGTTCAGCCAACGCGCAAGGCCCGGCGCTGCGAATTGAAGTTGCGCCGCTGACGCCCCAATAAAGCGCAGGTCCTCGGGCAGCAGTGGCGCTCTGAGAAAAATGAAATACAAGCCCAACGCGACAAGCCACACTCCACACGCGATCAGGGTTCGCGAGGAGATCGGGAGCGCCCAGATTCGAACAAGGTAGATCTTCATTGCCCGCATCCCTCGGCGCTGCATAGATCGAAGCGTTCGTATGGCAATGTCTGTTTTGTCATTGATCGTGTCGAAGTACTACCGGCGCGTCCGACAGTTCGTTTGCGATGGCTTCGCTGGCGGGAAAGTGATTTGCAAGTTGCTCCGCAACTGCCGCAACACCGGCGACGACACCGCTTTCGTAATTTGACTGCCTGAAAGCGGCCTCCATGTCGCTACAGATCTCACGCCATGCGTCTGAGCCCACTTTCACGTGGATGCCACGGTCGGCCACGATCTCAACAGCGCGGTCGGCCAGCAGCAGGTAGATCAGCAGGCCGTTGTTGTGTTCCGTGTCCCAAACTCGCAGCCGTGAGAACACCTCGACCGCCCGCTCACTGGACGACTGTCCCCCGAACAGCGCCGTACCGTCCAGCGCACCCTCGACCGCAAAACGGATCTGGCCAAAGTGCGAGGTTTCGCTCGTTGTTATCGCACTCTCGATCGCGCTCAACGCGCTGGCCGTGAATGCTCTCCTGACCGCACCGTCGGTCGTCAGCAAGTGCCTCAAAATGCGTTTGAGTTTCATAGCTACCACCGTCCCGTTGCGCCACCGCCGCCGAATCCGCCACCGCCGCCTCTGAAACCGCCACCCCCACCGCCGCGTGCACCGCCGCCGTAGTACCCACCCATGCCGCGACCTGTCATGCCTCCGCCCAACAGCGTGACGATAGATGCCACAACCCCTGCTGTCAGGGCCAATGACACGGCACCGACGACGAACCAGGCGATGACCGCAACGACCCCTCCGGTGACAAACGCGGCGGGGATTTTCCCAAGGGCGGAACGCAGCACGCCGCCGACTGCCACGGCAAGAATGAACAGCAAAGGCGCGTACTGCTGAACCTTGCCAAAACCACCCGATACATCCCCGATTGACCGCGGTAGAGGTTCACCGTCGACTACGCGCATGATTTGCGCGAGGCCGTCCGAGATGCCGCCAAAAAAGTCCTGTTGTTTGAATTTTGGCAGGATGGTCTCGCTGATGATGCGTTTGCTGGTGAGGTCCGTCAGTGACCCTTCGAGCCCGTACCCCACCTCGATCCGAACGGTACGGTCTGCCTTTGCGATCACAAGAATGGCGCCGTCATCTACTTTCTTGCGCCCCAATTTCCACTGCTCCGCAACGCGCAGCGAAAATTGCTCGATCTGTTCTGGCGTCGTAGAGGCGACCATCAACACTGCGATCTGGCTACCCTTCCTGGCTTCGAACGCTGTCAGCGTTTTTTCTATGGAACTCATCTGTTCCGCCGACAACGTACCGGTTTGATCAGTGACGTGCCCTCTCAACGGAGGCACCGGAACTTGTGCCGACGCCCACGACAACCAGCCGAGCACACATCCCAAAAGCAGCCCTCTGGTCACTTTGGCTGCGGTGCGGCGGGCGATCACTTTGTCGCACCCGATGCAGCGCCACCTGGTTTGGCCGAAGTACCGTCGAATCCCACACTTGGCGGCCGCGAGATAGTTGCTCCGTCGTCGACCGAAAAGGTCGGCTTTTCCTTGTAGCTCAGCGCTATGGCCGTCAGGTTCGAGGGGAATGAACGCACGGCAACGTTGTAGTCCTGCACGGACTTGATGTAGCGATTACGCGCGACCGTGATGCGGTTCTCTGTGCCTTCCAGTTGCGTCGCGAGATCCCTGAAGCCCTGGTTGGCCTTGAGGTTCGGGTAGTTCTCCGAAACCGCCATCAACCGCGACAAGGCGCCGGTCAGTTGGCCTTGTGCCTGCTGGAATTTCTGAAAGGCGACCGGATCATTGACCAGTTCCGGCGTGGCCTGGATGGACGTCGCTTTCGAACGTGCCTCAATGACTTTGGTCAGCGTGTCCTGCTCGAACTTTGCCTCGCCTTTGACAATATTGACGAGGTTGGGGATCAGGTCTGCGCGCCGCTGGTATTGGTTGATGACCTCGGACCAACTCGCTTTGACTTGCTCGTCGGTGGTCTGAAATGTGTTGTAGCCGCAGCCGGTGAGGGTCAGCGCCGCGGTGAGGGACAAGGCTGTCAGTAGTTTTCTCATGTGCTCATCTCCAAAGTGTCAGGGTTGATCGGTGAATCCAGCCATCTGGTGCGAGCCGCCGCGTTGGGTCGGTCGCCATGCAAAGTGCAAGTAGATGACGGTGCTCAGCAGGGCGGCAAAGAAGCACCACACCGAGATGAACCACGTCGCATAAAAATAATAAGCCGCGCCGAACGACAGCAGCACCAGCGCACCGAAGACCTGAACCCCCCGAAGCGTGGACAGGAGCGGACTCAGCGTGGTCGAAAGCAGGTACAGCGTCATCACTGCCGCCGCAAAGAAATGCGGCGAGTCGTACTCGACGTGCTGGCCGGTCGGCCGCGATACCACCGGGAAGGCCACGAGCACGTAAAGCAGGTAGATGCCTATGGCAGATCCGGCCAGAACGAGCGCCTTCAGCGTGCGCCGACGCCCACCGGACGGCTCGATCATCAACACAGCCATTGGCAGATAGACCGGCCACAGCACGTGCGAGAAGAACGAATACGCATGCGTCATCACCGAGTTCAGCAACGGCGTGTCGGCGCTGAAGGTCAACCAGATCACGCCCTCGATCAGCTGCTGGATCGCGAACAGCAGCGGGATGGCGGCGAACGCCCATTCGCACGGGCGGCGCGCTGCCTTCAGCGTGAGCGCCCCGATCCCGAGCAGCACGCCACCCGCGGAAAAACTGGCTGTGGCTGAGAAGCACATCAGCTGAAATGCCTGGCGGCACCCATGACCATCTGTCTCGTAAACCACCGCGCGTTGACGGTGCCGAACAAGTGGCCAAGCCATGATGCCGGCGGTTTGTTCGGCAGGCTGTTGTCGATGTAGACGCGCACCAGCGTCACAGCGCCGCTGCGCGGCAGCCCAAAGCCCATGCGGTCGACCGGCGCATTGGCCGGCCCGGTGCTTTGGTAGTGAAGAGGAAACGATCGGTCAGCCACTAAGAGGGCTCCGTCTGCGTTTGCTGAGCCTTCGCTGGCACCAAAGATGCCTTTGTGACTAGCGCGTCTTGCGCGCCCGATGCTCCAGGCGCGGCTGGCTTTCCGGCTTGACGAATGCCGGCCAGCTTGGTGCGCTTCAACATCAGTGCATTGATCGCAACGATCAGAGTGCTGCCAGACATCGACATGGCAGCGACTTCCGGGCTCAGCACGAACGGGTACAGGACACCAGCCGCGAGTGGGAAGGCGATGGTGTTGTAGCCCACTGCCCACCACAGGTTCTGGTGCATCTTGCGCAAGGTGGCGCGCGAGAGTTCGATCGCACCGACGATGTCGTACGGGTCGCTCTTCATCAACACCACGTCGGCGCTGTCCATCGCGACATCGGTGCCGGCGCCGATGGCGAATCCCACGTTGGCTTGGACCAGCGCAGGCGCATCGTTGACGCCGTCGCCCACCATTCCGACCTTCTTGCCGGTGGCCTGAAGTTCTTTCACCTTCGCGGCCTTCTGAGCCGGCAGCACATCGGCCAGCACGGTCTCGATGCCGATGTCCGCAGCGATGCGCCTGGCCGTGGCCGCGTTGTCGCCAGTCAGCATCACGACTTCGATCTTCTGTTCGCGCAGTTTGGCCACCGCCGCCTTGGCCGTCGGCCGGATCGCGTCGGCAATCGCGACCAGGCCGATGACGCGGCCAGCCTGGGCCACGTGAACGACAGTGCGGCCGTCGCCTTGGAGGCGAGTTGCGGCGGTCTCCAGACCGCCGAGCGCGAGCTTCTGCGTGTCCATCAGCAGGCGGTTGCCGAGGAACACCGTTCCGCCGGCAGTTTCTGCACGCGCGCCCATGCCGTCGAGGCTTTCGAAGCCTGTCGGCGCCACGATGTTGAGCTTCGCTGCGCGGCGCACGATGGCCTGGGCCAATGGATGGGCTGAACCTTGCTCGACAGCCGCAGCGGCGGTCAGCAGCACGTCATCAGAGACACCTTCCGCCGTGACGATCTCCACCACCTCGGGTTGACCGAGGGTCAGCGTTCCGGTCTTGTCGAACACGATGACATCGAGCTTGGTGGCGTCTTCCAGTGCCGATGCGTTCTTGAACAGGATGCCGTTCGCAGCGCCGAGCCCCGTGCTCACCATCACAGCCATTGGGGTGGCCAGGCCCAATGCGTCCGGGCAGGCGATCACGAAGACCGTGATCGTCATGGTCACCGCGAACAGCAGCGGCTGACCGATCCAGAAGAACCACACTGCGAACGTCGCGAGGCCAATGGCGATGGCGGCGATAACCAGCCACTGCGCAGCCTTGTCCGCCAGCAGTTGCGCCGGGGCCTTCGAATTCTGTGCCTGCTGCACCAGCTTCACGATCTGCGCCAGTGCGGAGTCGGCTCCGACCTTGGTCGCTTTGTAGCGAAAGCTGCCGCTCTTGTTGATGGTCGCACCGACCACCGTGGCGCCGGGCCCCTTTTGGACCGGCATCGATTCGCCCGTGAGCATGGACTCATCGACCAGCGATTCACCGGTCTCCACCGTGCCGTCGACCGGAATCTTGTTGCCGGGCCGGATCACCACAATCTCACCCGCCAACACCTCGGAAGTAGGCACTTCGACTTCCGCACCGCTGCGGATGACGTTGGCCTTTGCGGGCGTCAGGTTCATCAGCGCCTGGATGGCCGACGAGGCGCCGGCGCGAGCGCGCATTTCCAGCCAGTGGCCGAGCAGGATGAATACCAGCAGGACGGACACCGCCTCGAAGAATTGCCCACCTTCCTTGAAGAAGAACGTACTGCCCACACTGAAGAGGTATCCCGTGCCCACGCTGAGCACGATCAGCGCGGCCATGCCCAGCGTGCCCTTCTTGAGGGCCCGCCATGCGGAGACGAAAAACGGCCAACTCGGGTACAGGACGGCCGCGCTCGAAAAGAAGAACAGCCAGAGATTGAGTTCCAGACCGAACGGCGGTGCTGGCGGCTTGAACATGCCGCCCATCGGGGCGTAGATGAAGATCGGCACGGTGAAGACGAGGCAGATCCAGAAGCGGTTGCGCATGTCGCGCACCATCGCCCGCAAGTCCATGCCGTCGTGACCCATCTCATGGGCCATGTCTGCCGACATGGCGGGCTGGTCGCCCGGCTTCATGTGGCCCTGGTGAACCTCGTGTCCACCGCTTGAGGGAGCGGGCGGCGCGGGGACGGCCGTCGCGCCCGTCGCCGCTTTCGGAGCGTCGGCTGCGTCGCTGGTTGGCGCTGCGTCAGATGCCGCCCGTCCCTTCATGTCATCGCCGGCAAAGGTATCGTGCACCCACGTTGTCAACTTCTCGACTGCACCCGGCTCGTGCGAGTCCTCAGCACCGCCGGCTGCGGAAAGTGCCGGCGGAGGGATCGCGGTGGAGACGCCTTGAGAAGATTCCGGGGCGACGACCGGGTCGGCTTTCGGCACCTCTGCCGCCGGCGGGGAAGGCACCTTCGCCGGAGCTTGTGGCGCTGGCTCTCCAGCGCCAAACCTCGCAGGCTTGTCATGGCCAGCGTGTTCGGGTGGCGACTCCGTGGCCGGCTCGTGTCCGCGTTGCCGTACATCCGACTTGATGTCGGCCACCTCGAGTCGGGTCTCGTCGTAGCGCACAGTTGCGCTCTTGGCGGCAAAGTTAACGGTGTCGCTCTCGACACCCGGAACTTCGCCGATCCGCTTCTCGACCCCGTCCACGCTCAGTACCGACAGCATGTCGCGCACTTCAATCACACTCGTTTTCATTGCGGCTCCAGGAATTGGGCTTTACTTCGGCAATAGCGCATGACGCCCTAACCTTTGTCCGGCATGGACATCTTTTCTCCGCCACCTGGAGCGGCCTGCTCGGCCGCCGCAGCCCCTGGTGCTGATGGCGCCGTTGCGGGCTGCGCAGCCTTCCCGGATGCATTGGCTCCAGTGGCTGCCGACGCATCTGAGCCCGTCGAGGCAGGCTGGGCAGCGCTGGGCTTCGAGGCAGCGGTTCCGGGGGGCGATGCAGAGGCCGCCGGTGCTGCGTGGTCACGGTGACCACGCCCGCCTGAAGCGCCTGGAGCGGACTCTTCGTCATACCCGCGTTGGCGCACATCCGACTTGATGTCCGCAATGTCGAGCCTCGTTTCGTCGTATCGCACGGTCGCATTGCCCGCAGAAAAATTGACGGTGACGCTTTCGACGCCAGGCACGTCACCGATTCGATCTTCAACGCCCTGCACACTCAAAACCGAGAGCATGTCGCGCACTTCTATGACACTTGTTTTCACTTCAATTCCTTGGTTGTTTGGATGCAGGGCTGCTTGTCATCGCCGGCCTTGGCCTCTCGGGCCTGGCCGATGACCGCCGGATCAGTGCTCCGCTGGCATCTTGTGTTTAACCAAGCGCCCTGGGTCGTCAAGTTCTTCCGGGACCACCATTTCGCACATCGACGCAGGTACCGCTGCGCCGGCCTGCCAACGCCAGGCCACCGGGAGAAATCGATCCGCTTGGCTCACGATCTCCTGTGCGTTTTGGAACGACACCTTGCAGCCCGCCTCCACTTGCATCACGTCGTCGGGCAGGCGCTGGAAGTCACCCGTTCGCTCGTCGTGTTGATGCGGCACGAAAATGCCGAGATCAAATTCCGAAAGCCGTTGCAGCATCGCCTGTACTTCTGGCAAATGAATCGCCGCGTGTGCCCTTCTCAAGCGCTGTGGCATTCCGAACGTGCTGGCTTTTGAAAGATTTGCTGTCGTCATGAACTTCTCCTGTACTGATGTCGTGACCCATTGAAAATGGCTGGGTCAGGTGCCAATCTGGCGTTGGCTTCTGGTTGGAAGCCAGCCGCTTGTGAACCCCGCCCGCCGCAAGCCGGCAACGATGTACGGGCAAGCTCGCATCAACTGCCACAAAAAGCCCGACCGATGGTTCTCGATCATCAAAACGATCGGTCCCTGGTTGAGCCCGAAATGCCAGGGTGACACCCACCACCCATTGGGGGTTGTCAGGTTCACCTGGATGCGACGGGTTGAAGGCCGCTTTGAAGCCGTATGAATTAAATTGGGTCAGCTTGGCCTGGTGGATGCAGTTGGCCAAGGTTGGCAGCACGATCTCGGGCGCGAACGGCAGAGAGGCGACGACCGCCCAAGGCGCCAGGGTGCCGTCGTCGGGCCCGCAGGGCACGCCGCGCGCCAGGTAGCCGAAGAACTGGCGTTCGATTCCGTTCAGCGTCAGCGTGCTGGGGCCGGGCCCTTCGCTCGCGGTGATGCCCCAGCAGTGGTCGCCGTACTCTTCGAACTTTTGCGGGTTCAGGATCGCGTACCGTCGCTGCGCGTACGTGGCGCGGCGGCTGTTTTCGAAATAGTCGAGGCCCTTCTCAACCATGAAGGCGTCCTGGATGCCCCGAAAGTCGATCCAGACATGCGAGAGCTGGTGCGTGAACAGGGACCCCGAGTACAGGTAGCCTTGCCCGTTTGCCGGGTCGTCATCTTCCGCCCAGTGGTAGGTCGAGGCCCACGCCGTGTAGCTCTGCGGGGGCAAAGGATGCGTTGGCGAGCCCAGCCCCAACACGTACAGCAGGAGCGCCTCGTCGTAGCCTTCCCATCGGTACGGCAGGAAGCCGCTCTCCGGTTTCCAGCCATGGGTGACTGTGGCACCGCCGTCTTGTGCCCATGCCCAGTTGGTGCGGCGATAGAGCGCGTCGCCGAGCGTGCGGATCTCGTTCTCTTCGGCGCTGTCGCGGTCGAAGTACATGGCGGCCGTCAGCGCTCCAGCCAGCAAGAACGCGGTGTCGACGGTGGACAGCTCACACTGCCAGGCCCGCCTGCCCGTCTGCATGTCGAGGAAGTGGTAGTAGAAGCCTTGGTAGCCTGTGGCGTCCGGTTCGGGCCCCTGCGCGCTGTTCCAGAAGAAGCGCAGCGTCGTCAGGGTCCGCTCCACGGCCGCGGCCCGGGTCATGAAGCCCCGTTCCACACTCACCGGGTAGCAAGCCAGCGCCAAGCCGGTGGCGGCGATGCTCGCAGGCCAATCCGGCGCGGTCTTGTCATACACCAGGCCATTGCCGGGATTCGTTTCGTGCAGGAAGTAGCCAAAGGTCTCCCGCTGCAACTTCTGCAATTCGGCATCGACGCTGGTTTCGGTTTCGTCGGGATAGCGGGTACTGGCGAGCCTCGCCTGCGACCGCTCAGCGGCCACGGAGTTACCCCGTTTGCGCGTGTCGATGCTGCTTTTTTGCATGGTGTGCGCCAGTTTGTCGACGCTCAGCGCGCCAGCCGCTTGGCAGCGATGCAGTCCGGCGTGAACTCGAAGGCCACGTCCGGGTCGGGCTGCACGAGCTTAGCCTTCTTGCCTGCGTAGTGCAGCCGCGACAGGATGTCGCGCATCAGGTTCAAACGCGCGAGGCGTTTGTCGTCGGCGCGCACGATGTGCCAAGGCGCGACAGCGGAGTGCGTCCGCAGCAGCATCGTGTCGCGTGCCTCGGAGTACGCCTTCCAATGCTTGACGGCCACCGCATCGATCGGGCTGCTCTTCCACTGCTTGAGCGGATCGCGCTTGCGTTCCGCGAGACGCCGCGTCTGCTCGTCCTTGCTGACATCGAGGTAATACTTCAGCAGCTTGATGCCCGAGTTGACGAGCATCTCCTCGAACTTCGGCACCGAGCTCATGAACTCCTCGTGCTCCTCCTTCGAGCAGAAGCCCATCACATGCTCGACGCCGGCGCGGTTGTACCAACTGCGATTGAAGAGAACGAACTCTTCGGCCACCGGAAGCTGAGCGACATAGCGCTGGAAGTACCAGCCACGTTGTTCCCGGTCAGAGGGTTTGCCCAGCGCGACGACGCGCGTGTCGCGTGGGCTCAGGTACTCGACCACACGCTTGATGCCGCCATCCTTGCCGGCGGCATCGCGGCCTTCAAGGATGACCAGAATCTTGTCGCCACAACCGATGAAGTGTCGTTGCAGCTTGACCAGCTCGACCTGCAGCATGTGGAGTTGAGCTTCGTAGTCCTCGTGTGAGATGGGAGCCGGGGCCGAGCCTGTCGTTGACGCAGGCGCAGCCGACGCGACACCACCTGCAGCGGCCACCACTTCGCGCACCTCGTCGCAGTGCTTGTGCTTCCTCCTGCTCATGGCGTGGCCTGCTCGCCGTGCGTTGCTGGCCTTGCCTTGGCGGGATAGCCCAGATTCGTAATTGCCGACGCGATCTGGGTGGGTGTCGTCCGGGTCAGATCGACCACCACTGTGGCCACGCCCGGACTCAGGGTGACCTCGGCGTGGCTGACGCCGTCCATTTTGATAAGGGCGCGCCGGACGCTGCCCGCACAGCCTCCGCAGCTCATGCCAGTGACGTCGAAGCTAAGAGTTTGCATGGTGAGTTCTCCGTGGGTTGAGGGGTCAGGTCTGTTGAGGGTTTTTGACACTTGCTCTGCGCAGGCGAGGCAAGAAGCGCGGTGTGCGTACCGCGTAGCTTTCAAACTCGGCTCCAAAGCGCATGTGCATCTCTGCTTCTTCGGTGACCGCCAGTCGGCCATACATGACCAGCAGAAAGGGAAACATCAACAGCGTAAGCAAGGTCGGCCACTGCAACAGGAACCCGAGCAAAATGAGCACGAAAGCCACGTATTGGGGGTGGCGGATGTGCGCGTAAGGGCCAGATGTGGCCAGCGCATTGCGACGCTGGGCGTGATACAGAACGTGCCATGCACTGGACAAAAGATAGAAGCCAAAACCCAGAAATACGTAGCTTGCGATGTGCAGTGGCCCAAAGTGCGGGTCACCCTTTTCACCCAGCAACGTCGACCACAGGTGACCACTGTTGTGCGACAGCAGATCGAGACCCGGATACCAGGACTGCAACCACCCGGACATCAGATAAATGCTGAGCGGAAAGCCGTACATCTCGACAAAGAGTGTGACGATGAATGCCGCGAAGGCACCGAAGGTTCGCCAATCACGCCCCGTCTTAGGCTTGAAAAAGCTGAACGCGAACATCAGGAAGATGGCGGAGTTGAAGACGACGAGCGTCCATAGCCCGTACGCGGGGCCATCGTGGGTCACGCTGGACCTCCAGGACGGGCAAGTGGAGTTGCCGGCGGCGATACAATTGCCTCCGGGGCGTCATCATGGTCGTGCTCCACAACATCCTTGTGTTCTCCGTGACCACTATGGCCATGGTGCATGAAGACATGCATCAGCGGACATGAAAGCAGCAGCAAGAGCGGGAGAAAACCGAGAAAGTGCGCCCGGTGCTCGCTCAGCAGAAAGTAGGTGGCGATGGCGCCCATCACCACCAATCCAATGGCGTAACGTGACTGCCAGAACGGTGCGGGCTCTGCGCCATTTCCAGCTTGAGTGTTTTTCATTGAAAATTCCAGTTAATTGGATACAAGGCATTCGAGGCAAGAAGCTCGACTCACGACTGGGGCAAACAATCCAACATGATTTGCATCGTGGAGCGCATCATTTCCATCTGCTTTGCCAACACCTTATGACGCAATCGCATGTCGTCGGTTTGCCGATCCATGGCGATGGGTGACATCAACATGTCGATGCTGTGTTGCATAGACCGTATGTGCGCTGCCATCAGGGTGTTGCGCTCTGCAGGCGTCGCGGCTGTCATCATCTTTTTGTGCATTTCGTCCATCGATTTCATCTGCGCGTCCATGCGAGCAATGTGCGACTTACCTGGGCCGGGTCCCGCTTGGGGCAGCGAGGCAACTCCCTGATCGACTGCTGTGCTGTGGTCTGGAGCGGCAGTGCTGCATCCGGCGGTGGCGACATTGACCAGAGCAAGCAATATCGAATACGCGAGTTTCTTCATTTCGATTCCAGTTGCGATGGTGAAACATTCGCGCGCAGACATGCTCAAGGGAAAACATCGAGCGGCCATGATTGGTTTACGCATCAGCCAAGGCGCTGATGGCCAGGGTGGCTGGAGAAACGACTCCACGTGAGCGGTTAGCGCGGACCACCGGACGGGTGCCACGTTCAAGGCCAGACTCGGCTTTAAAGCGCCAGTCGCGAGTAGCGCACTCTCAAGGGCGGACCTTCGACGGGTCGACGCGTGTCATCCAGCCGACGGCGAGTCGAACGGCCCGGCGTGATGAAGGGCTGTGCGGTTGTGACGAGAAAGGCTGTACCTTGATTTGTCGAATCGAAGCTACTTTTCACCTTGGTCGGCGTGTTGGACCCTGAGTCGCAGGTCTTCACGCATGCGTCTTTTGAGACGTCATCATTCTCATGATGGTGGTGTTCGACGGACTGGAGTTTTGTGACTTCACTGGCAGGTCCAACTCGGTCAACCTCATTGGAAGCGTGTTCAGATCTGGCGTGGACATGAGCCTGAGGTGCCTCGAGCAAACAGGCGTTCGCCATCCCGGATGCCAACGCAAAAAGCCAGATGAGCAACGCCATGAAGGCCGTGTTGCGTTTGACATGGATGGTAGAAAAAGGAGACATGGCGATGCGAGCTGTATCCGAGGTTACGCAAAAGGCTGCTCTACGCATTGATCTGTATCAAGTGCGAAAGCTGTTCGCTGTCGAGACGCTTCGCCAATCGCCCGGGATGAGCCCCACCCTTCGCCAAACAAGACTAGGTCTACTGGCGACAAACCTGGCATAAATTTATGCCAGCGCTAAATTGCGGCGTTCCTACCGCGTCGTGCTCCGCGCCACTGCTTCTTCAAAAGAATGACATACGTCTTGAGAGAGGCATGTCGGCAGTCTCCGAAGAAAGCTGTGCCGATGCCCGTCACCACGTCCGCCGCAGTCCGGCATTGGCAATCATGACGCGTTGGCGCGCTCCTCCAAGATTAGGGAGGCGCCCATACCATCTGATCAATTGATCGATCCCGGCACGCCTCATGCATGCACAAGAAGACCACATTCCAAAGGGCGCCCGACATGAACCAACGCAGCTTTGCCAGCGCCGAGTACGCATTGAAGAAGAAGCGAACGCGCCGGGAGGAGTTTCTGGCCGAGGGTACGGCCTGGCCGACGAGGCGCTGGAAGAAGCCCTGTACGACAGCCAGGCACTGCGCGACTTCGTGGGCATCGACCGGTCGCGCGAATCGGTACCCGACGCCACCACGCTACTCAAGTTCAGGCGCCTGCTGCTGGACAACGACCTCACCAAGGCGCTGTTCGAGGAGATCAACGCCCACCTCGTCAAGGCAATGGCACTTCGCAATGAAGGCGCACATCGGTCTGGACGCACAGTCGGGCCTCGTACATACGGTGGTGGGCACCGCAGCCAACGTGAGTGACATCAATGTCGCCGGTGCATTGCTGCATGGTGAAGAGCATGCGGCCTTCGGTGACGCCGGCTACCAGGGCGTGCAAGCGAGCTGAAGCGCAAGGACCGACCTGGCACGTTGCCATGCGTCGGGGCAAGCGCAGAAAGCTCAACGAGTTCATCGAGCCCCAGTTCCTGGCCGAACGTGCGGAGAAGATGAAGGCCAGCATCCGCGCCAAGGTCGAACATCCGTTCCATATGGTCAAGAACCTGTTTGGTCACAAGAAGGCGCGCTACAAGGGGATGGCCAAGAACACGGCACAGTTGTTGAGCTTGTTCGGTCTGGCCAATCTCGTCATCGCCAGAAGCGCTCTGCTGGATACCCGCGCCCGAGGTGCGTCTTGAATGCGGAAAGCGGTCTCGAAAGAGGTCAAAACCTTGCCTGTGAAGGCTCCAAGTCGTGACAGCAGGCAATCTTGAGGGCGTATCGCGTTGCGATGTCGTCAACTCGCGCTGCGATGCTGAATGTTCGGCGCCTCCCTAGGCGTGACAGGTATACGCCCGGTTCGACACCGGCACGGCGTTGCTCCTCGCGCTCACTCGGGGACTGGTTTTCGTTGGCCTACTTCGGCATCGCGCCGATTCCGCCAACCATCTCAGTGACAGGGCGGAGCGGGCAGTACGATTCTACGCTCGCGGTGACCAAATCGTCCGGTACCCGGCCCCGCGGAAAGCGGTGGATGGCCTTGTCGGCGCTCACGAACTGCATCTGGGCGCATTAGGCTTCGAGCAGCGCCAGTTTCTTGGCACAGGCCATGAACAGCCGCGCAAAGGCGACCGGGTCTGGCCGGCTGAACGCGGGCAACCGGCGTCAATAGCGTACGGCGAGGGTCCGCAAGCTAGTGAGCAGCCTGGCACCGGCACCCAAGCGCGCGCGGTAGGTGAATTGTTCACTCGCAATGGTCGGCAGGTGATGCGCTTCATCAAAGACAAACAAAGTATTGCCCGCATCAATGAGACGGCTGTCAACCTGGAGCGTGGCCAGGATCAGCGCATGGTTGGCGACCTGCAAGGTGGCGGTGGTGGCCTGACGTACGGCCCTGAAAAAGGCGCAGCTTCTGAAATGTTCGCACTGCCCGCCATTGCAAGCTTGGGCATCGACCTGCACCCGGCGCCAGACCTGCGGCTCGGGCGGTTGTTCCAGGCTGTCGATGTCACCGTCCCACTTGCCCGACTGCAGCCTCTTTACTGAGCTCTTGAACCGCACCAGGGCTTTGGCGGTGTCACGCGGGAGGTCTTTTACTTGCCCGCTCTCGCCGGAAAACATCTCCTGGAATTCATACCTCGAGAAACTGCCCCGCCCCTGATTTTTGATCGCCGCGTTCAAGCGGCTTTCGCAGACATAGCGAGCGCATCCCTTGTGAAACTCGAAGTGCAGGTCAGGAATGATCGCGGCCAGCCGCGGCAGGTCCTTGTGGAACAACTGCTCCTGCAAGGCCACCGTGGCGGTGGAAACGATCACCGTATTTTGAAGCAGCTTGGACGCCACAATCGCTGCGAGACATGAAGCAACGGTCTTGCCTGTCCCCGTTCCCGCATCAACTTGCGCCAGGTTATTGCCGGTACGCTTCAAGGCGTCCGCTGCCTTGGCCGACAGAAAGGTCAGCAGCAGGCCTGCATCATCTCGTATTGGCCAGGTCGTGCGACGAAACCGGGCCAGAAGGCAGCTACCTCCCCATACATAAATTCCAGAATGATGCGAGCCTCCTCCAGCCGCTCGGGATTCAGACCGGCCTCAGAAGCATGAGGCGGCACGACGGCAAGGAGTCCTTTTTGGAAATGGAGGGAAACCAAGGTGAGACTAGGGCAGAGACAGATAGCGGTGACGCTGCATTATTTACGAATCAATGTCCCCAATGCGCACGACGCATAAAGCGCCATCGAGCCTTCCTGCGACGCATCGTATGAAGACAAAAATTCACTCCCTCCTTCGAACGCGTTCTTCACATAGCCGATGAGTCCGTGATGACTTGTTGTCGGAAATTCAATGAGTACTGGTCGACGTTGTGCCGCGTCAAGGACGCCAATAGTCACTGGTTGCATTGCTAGCTCCATCAGCGTCCGCGCTTTCTCCGGCCTTGTCCTCCTTCTCCTAGCGGGCCGCTCCTCAGTGTGCCCATCGCCCCAATTCGTCTGCTATCAACTCATGGTGAATGTCGCCCCCGGAATAGCGAATGAGATTGGTTACCAATCCAAATGACCTTCGCATCACGGGATGGTCTTCTGTCGAAGAGCATCCAGAATTAAAAACTCCGCACCGAGCACGACCGAATCATGAAAGAGAACCACAAAATCAAACATATCGGCTGGCTTCGGGCAGCCGTGCTTGGCGCCAACGATGGCATCGTCTCGACAGCGAGTCTTGTCATAGGCGTGGCCGCGGCAAACGCAAGTCATTCGAGCGTGCTACTTACCGCTGTAGCAGGCCTGGTGGCGGGCGCGATGTCAATGGCAACAGGCGAATATGTGTCGGTCTCGTCGCAGTCGGATACCGAAGTTGCCGCGCTGAATGAGGAGCGCGCCGAGATTCATCAGAACGAGGCCGCTGAGCGCCGGGAGCTGGCAGCAATCTATGTCAAACGCGGTCTTGGCCTCGCCTTGGCCCGACAGGTTGCCGACCAGTTGATGGACCACGACGCCCTGGGCGCTCACGCGCGAGACGAGCTGGGAATCAACGAGATAACGACAGCACGGCCATTGCAAGCCGCCGGAGCCTCCGCACTCAGCTACGCGGTTGGCGCAGCATTGCCGCTTGCCGTCGTGGCATTCATGCCACCGCCTTCTTTGAGTGTTGCGGTCGCCGTGGCTGCGTTGATGGCGCTGGCAGTGCTTGGCGGCCTTGCCGCCAAGACGGGTGGTGCCAGCGTAGTTCGTGGTGTCGTGCGCGTCACATTCTGGAGCGCCTTAGCGATGGCAGTGACGTACGGAGTCGGCGCGCTGTTCGGCAACGTCATCAGTTAGGTCGTAACGACCGGAGACCCAAAATTCCGGCCTGTGCACCACAAGCATCGGATCTTCGCTCTACCATCGGTGAGTAACTTTCAACCCGGGAACCTGCCATGCGATTTCAAACTTCCTCGACGTACCGTTTCTCCCAATGAGCAACCACCCACTGTCCTCGGACAGGTTGCCCACGGCTGCGACCTACGACGCGGCGGGCAAGGCGCTCCACTGGACGGTGGTGGCGCTGCTGGCATGCCAATTTGTGACTGCGTTGCTGCTGCCTCAAATTGAGCTCGATACGCCCCTCGATACGATGATCAACTTGCATTTCAACTTTGGACTTGCGATTCTCGTGGTCATGGCGGTCAGGCTCATACACCGTCGAATGCGCCCGGTGTCCGTTGCGCCTGGGACGGCCCCAGCTTGGGAGCGGATGCTGGCACTCGCCACGCACCGCCTTTTCTACGCAATCTTGCTGATTGGCCCCTTCCTCGGCTGGATCGCGGCTTCGGCCCATAGTGTGTCGGTGCGGCTGTTCGGTGTTATTGCGCTCCCAGCCCTCGCGCCGCGTAAGGCCGAATGGGGCTTCATCGCCGGCGACATCCACGGATACGCGATGTGGGCGTTGCTTGCGCTGATCGGTATGCACGGCAGTGCGGCCCTGTACCACCATTACGTACTTCGGGACGGCGTTCTCCGGCGGATGCTTTTCAACGAATCCGAAATCCGTCGTTAGGAGAGGTTGCCCAGCGCGGCGCCCAACTGCACGCCGAAGTCTGGACACCACTTTGGATTCAGACCCGATTCTCACGACCTGCCTCTCATTTCTGGTAGCCGTTCAAAGGATTGGCCCACTGCAACATCGCGTCAACAGCGCCACGCGGAGGCATTCAACAAATACCTGCGTGATTGGTCGATCTCATCTCAGTTGGTTCCAGAGTTTGTTCGTGCGGCGCAGCTCGGCAATGCCCGATACCGCAACTCAGTTGCTGTTGATAGGCGCGTTCGCTGGCCTCATCACCTTGCCGCACGACAGATCTATTGTTCAAAGATCGCTCTGCCCGTTGCCCCGTTCACGTTCATCTGGCTCACCCTCGCGATTCTCCTGGACTTTCTGAACAGCACGAGCTACTCACGCCCCTGGACGGGAGGTAGCCTTTAGCGGAGGTCTTTTATGGGCACCTCCCGGATTGCAAGAGCATCGTTAGCCACCCTACCCCATCCTCGACCGGTAGATCAAATCCGTGCTCGGCGGCACACTCCGGGGTTCTGTCGCGAAAACAGACAAAGGCTGAAGAAGCTCAAAGTTTGGCTGCGATCACAAAAGCAAAGCGAGCTGGCCCCGCAACAACGAACAGTCTTATAGAGACGGTGACTGCTCCCAAGGCCGACGATATCGCCCGTGAGAACCGAAGAACGTATGAACCGAAGACTCCGGCCCACACCCTTGGCAGAATCCTTTCGCACTGATGGCGCTTTCCGCTGTTCGAGACGACAAGATGCTGGCCAAATTGCCGAACCAGCATAACGTCCATCCCAACCAGATTGGCGACTTGAACGACCAGTTGCTGACCCGCGCTGCCAATGTGCGCTGCGCGAACGACGTCCTGCAGTTCCAATCACGCTGAATCGTCGCAAGGTTCGCCTTTGACCGCATCCTGGTCTGCGGCGGAAGTGGTTCCAACCCTGCAGCGCTGCGTCGTCGATGATGATGCCGCCACGCGCCCACACGAAATGCGCTCTTTTGCGACAAGCAGCCCGAAGCGACCCGGCGCGCAGTTTAAACAACCAACGACCCGACTTTTTGGTTCATCCATGCCGAGTCTTGCCGCGAACCTAACAATGATTTCACACCTACGAACCTGCTCCAGATCATTGTTATTTCTCTCATACAAGGCGCAGCCAAACTGCTGCCCGTCTCCAGTTCCGCGCATGTAATCGTGGCACAGAAGATCATGGGTCTCGATCCAACTTCGCCTCAAATGAACCTGCTGCTGGTCATGCTCCAAACCGGCACGATGTTTGCCGTAGTTGCGCATTACTGGAGATCGTGGGAAACCACATACTTCAGTTTCGCTTCAGGCATTCCGGTCGAACGCGATCAACGTTGTGATTAGGACTGCGCTGACCAGCCTCGTCGGATTGCTACTTCTGCAGCTGCTCAAGCGAGTAGTGGGCTCAGAAATGGGTACCAACAATAAGCTTGACTAACCATTTATCGGCCTCTTTGGTGATGCCTTTGCCGATGCCTAGGTTCACGTCGAAGCCGGTGAATTCATGATCGACAACAGCAAACAAGGTCTTGCTGTTTTTGCTCAAGGAATCGAGGTGTCGAAGCGGCCCCAGTTCGTTGTAGGTTTCAAAACCGATCTGCGTTTTGGCATCGATCGCGTAGGCCACTTTGGCATCCACGTCGAACGTGACCGGGCCACCGCCTCGCGAAATGCTCCAGTCGAAGTTGGGATTGACGGCAAGTGTCCAAGGGCCGGTGCGATAGCCGAAGATGCCCTTGAGTTCTGCATTCCACGGCGTAGGCGACACCCGCAGGTCAGTTCGCCCGACTTCCAGATTCGCACCCCAGAAAAAGCCCTGCTCCTTGTCGTGTGGGGCGATGTACTTGATCCGGAATTTGCCGCCGACAACGCTCGTGTTGGAAGCAGCGGTTCGCGTACCCAACACGTACAGGCCGAGTTCCAATGTGTCGGTGAGCCCGTAGTAGAACTCCGGCGTCAGACGATAGACATGCGCCGGTGGTTGCTCACCGGGATAGCTGGGCTTTGAGTTTCCGGAAAAAACATAGTTGTTGTGAACATCGACGCCGAACTTGCCGGGCTCGCTTAGATCGTCGAGATAGACCTGAATTTCTTCGGGTGCCGCCATCGCTGGCGGGGCCAGCCCGACACCGGCAAAGAGACTCAACGCCCACGCAAAGCTTCGGGCTTTCGAGCGGCGCACGACGCCTGATTCGATGCGCCGCGAGCCGGGCGTGCGGCTTGGAAAAAACTTCATAGCGGGTGGTGACAGGTGAAAGAACTTTGAAAGCAGCTACAACGCCAATGAGTCGCGACGAGAACACCACGAGGCAATTGACTAGCCAAAAGACCTAATAGTCCATCCATGCAATTCAAATGTCACAGCGGAGGTCATAAGACGCGTCTCTAGCAGAGTCTAGTGATGAGCGTGTGTCGCAACTTTAATATGCCCGGAAACGACAGGGCGCACACAGAATATTCGCTCGACAGAATAAAAACAGGACTCATTCATTTAGCCTTGGTTCCGAAACACCAGGTTTTTTTGACTTCTGCACTTCTCGCAGGCATTGAGTTGAAGAAACACTATTGTTGGCGCCGGCGCGTATTTGACCCAGATGCCGACGGTAGGCATGACCCATGCCATCACCTCTCAAACTCAATGATGGCAATGATTTCCATTGCCAGTCTTTGATTCTACGAAACTCCAGCATCCGAGTCAATTACCGACCGGCCGCAACACCGGTTGCTGTCAGGGAAGCCAGCGGCGAGCTAACTCTAGAAGCAGAGAATCTGAAGAATATCTTTGTTCCTCATTTCTGTGGGCAACCCTGTGGACGAAGCAATTTTGAACGCGCACAGCGCCTGGCCCGCCTGCATTTCCTGTCGATTGCACGGTTTTTAAGCAATGCCGCGTTGTTGTCGCTGGGCATGGACGACGGGTAGCAAAGCGGCCATGCAACGAATTGCAAATCCGTGTAGCCCGGTCCGCTCTGATGCTGCGAACCGCTGGTGGCGCGTCTGGTCTAAAAAAGGAAGGTGAGCAGCCTTCACCAAGTCAGGGCCATGCCTAGTTTTTCAAACGCATGTCGGAGTTTTAACGCGATGTTCAAGCGTGCGCACGGCCACTCCAGCGAGGGCAACGGAAATTCAGCGTGACCGCCGTTTGCCGTGTCATTCCGCAGCCGGGCGGTGTGCAGATGGCATCGGTCTTGGGCGCACTGCAACAGTGAACCGACTCAAGGCGTTGTGTCCACGCTCGAGCGGGGATCCGTGCTGCTTGGACTGATCGATTGGTAGGCCAGCCCCGCGAGCGCCACAAGGCAAAAAACGGCGCTGGTATGGAACGTGACCGTCGCGCCGAATCGATCCCACAACAATCCGGCAACGACGCTGGCCACGAGCAAAGCCACGCCACTGACCAAATTGAAGACCCCGTAGGCAGTGCCTCGCAAGTCGGCAGGGGCAGTGTCCGCCACCATCGTGGCGAGCAAGCCCTGAGTGATGCCCATGTGAACGCCCCACAGCGCGACGCCAATCAGCACGACGGCCCAATGATCGCTGGCCGCGAGCACCACATCTGCCACGATCAAGACAACGAGGCCGGTCGCCAGCAACTTGCGATGGCTCATGCGGTCGGAGAGTTTGCCAAACGGATACGCGGCCAATGCGTAGACCAGATTCATCGCCACCATCACCAGCGGCACCAACGCGACGGGCACCCCACTCTGATGGGCCCGCAACACCAGGAACGCTTCGCTGAACCGGGCCAGCGTAAACACCGCGCCAATACACACCACCCACCAGTAAGAGGAGCCAAGGCGCCGGAGATTCTCGCGACCGATCGGATTGATCCGCTTCGCGACTGGCTTGGACGCAGGCTCCCGAAGACCGAATGACAGCAGCGCGACGGACATCAACCCGGGGATCACCGCAACCCAGAAAACGGCTCGGAAATCGTTGGCCCAGAGCAGCATCAAGGTAACGGCCAGCAGCGGGCCCAAAAACGCCCCGACGGTGTCAAGCGACTGGCGTAAGCCAAAGGCCGCGCCCCGCAGGTGCGGTGGCGAGACGTCGGCCACCAAAGCGTCTCGCGGCGCACCGCGTATCCCCTTGCCTACGCGATCCAGAAGCCTGGCCGTCAGCACAAGCCCAATGGACGGAGCGAGTGCAAACAGCGGCTTGGTCAGTGCGCCCAGGGCATACCCAAATACGGCCAGCCCCTTGCGCTTGCCGAGGTAGTCGCTCAGTGTCCCAGAGAAGATCTTGACGATGAGCGCGATTGATTCGGCCAGCCCTTCGATCAAGCCGACCGTAAGTGCGCTAGCACCCAGGGTTGAAACCATGAACAGCGGCAGCAAGCTGTGGATCATCTCGGAGGAAATATCCATCAACATGCTGACGAACCCGAGCACCCATATGCCGGCTGGGATTTGGCGCAGTGTCGCGCCCCGACGGGTTGAGTTCACATGATCCTCAGGTTTCGTTCGTTGTTTTTTACACCCTCAGGGTTGATTGGTGCGGAGGAATATGGGAAGTCGCGCCGACTATGGCTCGCAATGAAATCGTCTCGTCGGGGCAGATAGGGCAAATTTAACGAGCAGTGTGGCCGGCAAAGTGTCTTCACTTGCGTCTAAAGGTGAACTTGACGAACGCGGACGATGACCAATCACCCCGAGGCGATTCAAAACGTCTTGCAGGTGACGCGATGCGTTGGTTCGCCGCGCGCCCACCCTGATCATGACGCTCGGTCAATCCAGGATGACTTGAACGTTGAGCGTTTCGGTTCTTAAGGATTCCATAAGCCGTTGTGCACCAAGCTGGATGGGGCGTTTCAAGAATCACCATCCCGAAAATCAAGATCCTTCATGCACTTCGGCCCATACGATCAATACCCATTTGGTTTTTCACCGCCTTGCGCCCGACCAGCTGGTCCGAATCGGAGCGGCTGCTGTATTGACTTTGAGCACCATCGGTTTTGCTGCCGAGGCCATTGGCGTGTGCGCGAACGGGTTGGCAATTGCCCTGGACGGCTCCATTCAGATATGGATGCGCGCCTATCGGCGCGTCGGCTTCTGAACAGGTTTTTAACCTGATAACCCAAGCACACAACACTGTCGAGGTGCTACTCCTTGCGCTGACGCTCAGCCGGTACTTCCACCGCGCGCATGAGCGATTTTGGTCAGCTCTAGCTACTATGGTGGTTCCCAGCGGAATGCTGCTGAACCTGCACATGAAGCATATATTTCAACGTGATCGGCCCGAGGGTACAGTGCTTGATGGGTTGTCGAGGGTGCTTAGTTTCCCAAGCGGACACACTATGGCAGCAACGATTGTCTATGGCGCAGTAATCGCTGACCGCCTCTCAATGCAAAAGCAAGACCGCGGACGCGCCAACGCTGTAACTGCATTCCTCACCAAGATCGTGGCAGTGGCCCTGAGTCGCGTGTATCTCGGCGTGCACTATGCGAGTGACGTGTTGACTGCAATGTTCGAAGGCGTCGCCTGGCTGGCTGTCTGCTCTCTTTTCATTCCCGCGCATGCCGCTGCGCCCAATGTCAAAACTCTGTGCAAATGAGATGCAGACTTCTTTTGTGGCTGGCCCTCGCATCGATCCAGGGATGCAGCTTCTACAAGGCCGAAACGCTGCCCAATGCGCCGGAATTTCCTTTGGATGTCGCCGCGGTTGGCGCGCCTTCTTTGTCACCGTTAACCGCGACATTGCTTCCGCCACATCCATTCGATGCATCAGACGGATTGGACATCACCGAGGTCGCGACGCTTGCGGTCCTCAATAATCCCGATCTTCGTGCAGCGCGATTGGCGCTTCGGGTTTCCAAGGCACAAAGCTTTGCTGCCGGCCTTTTGCCCGACCCTCAGATCAATTTCAGTCATGACTTTCCGAAAATCACAGGCCCGGGCATCAGCACAGCATTTCTCGTTGGTCTGAGCTATTCGGTCAATACGCTTTTGGCGCACTCGACCGTGAGAGCTGCCGGAGACAGTGACGATAAGCAGGCCGAGCTGAACTTGGCTTGGCAGGAATGGCAGACGATTGCGCAGTCACGGATGCTGTTTGTACGTCTGAAAGGTGCGGAAGCGAGAGACACTCTGCTCACGCAGACACGCGCTGTCCTGGCCGATCGCGTCGATCGCATGCAGCGTGCACTGACCCAGGGACTGCTGAGCCTTGATGCGGTGACCCCTCACCTGGCCGCGTTGCAGGACATCGAGCGGCAGGTAAGCGATCTGCGACGCCAAACGAATCAGGGCCGCTATGAACTGATTGCGCTGCTCGGGCTGGGACCTGACACCGTGCTCGTCTTGCAAGACAGCCCGGCGCTGCCTTTGATCGAAAGCACATCAATCGACCTCGAATTGCCTGCCCTGCTTGCGGCGCGGCCAGACATCAGGGCATTGCGCGCTGGGTACCAAGCGCAGGACGCCAGATACCGCGCAGCGCTTCTCAACCAGTTTCCGGCGTTCACTTTCGGGGTCCAGCGAGCACGCGATACCAGCAATGCTTACACGCGGGGCTTTTCCATCAACCTAAGCTTGCCGCTCTTCAATGGCGGCCGCGGGGATATACGCGTTCAGGACGCTACGCGCGACAAACTGCGCGCGGACTACCAGCAACGGCTCAACTCCGGCAGTACTGATGTCCACCGGCTGCTCAGTGAACAGGCGATCAGTCAACACCAGCTCGTGGGTGTTGAGCGCGCACTACAAACCTTGCACTCAGCCAGAGACCGCATGCGCGAGGCCTTACTCGCCCACAACGTCGATGCGCTGGCACTTGCAACTCTTGAGACCGCCACGCTGGCCAAGGAAACCGAACGCATCGACGCGTTACAGGCGCTGCAGGAGCAACGCATCGCCCTTTTGACCCTCACCGGGAACAGCGGAAATTTGACGCCATGACCCCTTCAAAAAACGACCGCTCTTGCCGAGGAATTTCGTTTTGAACCGTACGACCTTCAACAAGACGACGGTCGCAGTCGTGCTGGTCGCGCTGTGCGGCGCCGCATTGCTTTGGGCTCGAGCAAAAACGCCGTCGACGACGACCACAGCCGATGCAGCCGTACCCAGTGCGGGCGGCGTTGCAAGCGTCGTCACCGCCCTGCCGGCCAAGATGCGCGCGCCTGTGACGACCATTGCGTGGGGCGAAGTGTCGCCCGCGCAAACTCAAACGATCAGTTTTGCGAGGCCGGGCCAGCTCGCAGCATTGAATGTCGTCATCGGACAGCGAGCAGCCAAAGGCACGGTACTGGCGCGCCTGACGGCGGATCCACTTGCCGCGGCAACCCTGGAGCAAGCGCGAAGCGCTTCGACTTTGGCGGAGGGCGAAGTCAAGAGAATGCAGGCGCTGTTTGCTCTTCAGCTTGCCACAACATCCCAGGTAGACACCGCCAAACGAGTGGCCCAGGATGCCCGCAGCGCGCTCGACGCACAGCAGGCTTTGGCAGGAGGCCGTGACGCGACCGAAGCCACAGCACCATATGACGGCGTTGTGATGGGCCTGACCGCTGCTCTAGGTGACAGGCTGGCCGCCGGCGCGCCCATTTTGCAGTTCGGACGATCCGACCGGTTACGCGCGCTGCTTGGAATCGAACCTGCGGACGTCGCCAAAATCCATGTCGGTGACCTTGTGACCCTTAACCCATCAAGTTCACCAGGGCCGGACGCGCCCGGCGTTCTCAGCATGGAGGGCAAAGTGAGCAGTCTTCAAGGCCTGCTCGACCCAAAGACTCAGCTTGTGAATGCACAAGTCACGCTCTCGCCTGACGTCTCGCCAATGATCGTGGCGGGAACCCGAGTGAAGGCTCAGATAGTGACGGGAAGCCAGGACGGATGGGCCCTGCCTCGGCAAGCCGTTTTGACGGACGATCGCAGCGCTTACGTGTTTGCCGTGATGAACGATATGGCCCATCGGGTCGACGTGCGCCGCCTGTCCCAGTCGCAAAACGTGATCGTCGTAAGCGGACCGATCACCGAGCAAATGCGAATCGTCTCACTGGGAAATTACGAAATTGTGGATGGCATGAAGACGCAGGAGAAAAAGCCGTGAGAACAGCCGCGTGGTTGCACGGTCACCGCCGCTCTGTTCTCTTCTTTTTGGCGCTTCTGACTTTTATCGGTGCGTTTTCCGCCACACAGCTGCCAGTTTCCCTGTTTCCGACAGTCCAGTTCCCGCGCATCGCGCTGTCCCTGGATGCGGGCGACCGGCCAGCCACGCAAATGGAGCTCCAGGTCACTCGCCCGGTGGAAGAAGCCGTGCGCAGCATTCCGGGCGTACTGAATGTGCGGTCAAGTACCAGCCGCGGCGCAGCCGAAGTGTCCCTGAATTTCGCATGGGGCACCGAAATGGTGGGTGCCACGCTTCAGGTCAATGCGGCGCTGGCTCAGATCCAGACAGGGCTGCCGGCAGGCACACGAATCACCGCTCGGCGAATGGATCCCACGATCTTTCCCATCATCGCCTACAGCCTGACGTCGGAGAGCATCAGTGCCGCAGCGTTACGCGATCTGGCGACATACCAACTCGGCCCCCTCCTTTCGAGCATCAACGGCGTCGCGACAGTGCAGGTGCAAGGAGGCGCGATCGAAGAAGTCCGAGTCACCGCGGACCCCCGTCGGCTCGGGAACTTCGGCTTGTCTATGGATGATCTGGCTAAGGCATTGACCGCCGGCAATGTACTGACGGCTACCGGCCGCCTCGAAGACCACTACAAACTGTTCCTGGTTCTGGCGGACACGCGGTTCAAGGGTCTGGATGAAGTGCGTCAGACTGTTGTTGCCAGCGGTTCGAACGGCGTGGTGCGGGTCAGCGACGTGGCCGACATATCCAACATGCCTCGGCCGGAATATGTGCGGGTGACTGCCGACGGCAAGGACGCCGTGCTGGTGTCCATCCGCCAGCAACCCGGAAGTAACAGCGTCCAAATCGCAACCGATGTGTCTGCAGCCTTGTCCGCCTACGCGCCCAAGATGCCCAAGGGGGTGCACGTAGCAAACTGGTACGACCAAAGCAAGCTTGTCACAGCTGCGGCGACGAGTGTTCGCGATGCCATCCTGATTGGCGTCTGCCTGGCAGCCATCGTGCTGCTTGTGTTCCTGCGCAATCTTCGCCTCACAGCCATCGCCGTCGTTGTCGTGCCTGCAGTCCTCGCAATCACGGTCGTCGTGCTGTATCTGCTTGGCATGAGCTTTGACATCATGACGCTGGGTGGAATGGCCGCGGCTGTGGGCTTGATCATTGACGACGCGATCGTGATGATCGAACACATCGAGCGGCGCATAGAAAGGTTCAAGGCAGGCAACGAAGGGGAACTGGCAGACCGGATCGGCAGCGCGGCCGTCGAGTTCCTGCGTCCGCTGGCAGGGTCGAGCGCCGCGACGCTGGTGATCTTTGCGCCGCTAGCATTTCTGTCCGGCGTGACAGGCGCGTTCTTCAAGGCGCTGTCGCTCACTATGGCAGCCGCACTCGCCATCTCGTTCGTCGTGACATGGCTGGCAGTGCCCCTGCTTGCCCAACGATTGCTGCATGCACGCCCCGCTGCTAAGCAGGATCGTTTGACCCGTCGGTTTCGCATCGTTTATCGACGCTGGTTGCCGAAAGTCCTCGCGCGCCCCTGGTGGGCAGTGCTCTGCGCCTTTGTGCTGATAGCGGTCGGTGGGCTAGCATTTCAACGTGTTGGCTCAGGGTTCATGCCCTCGATGGACGAGGGCGGTTTTATCCTGGACTTTCGCATGGCTCCCGGCACCTCGCTGACGGAAACAGACCGCGTCGCCAAGCAGGCGGAGGAGTTGCTCATGACGATTCCAGAAGTCGATACGTATTCGAGACGCACGGCCACGGGCTTGGGCGGCGGGCTGAGCGAGAGCAACCAGGGGGACTTCTTCGTTCGTCTCAAGGACGGCCCTCGAAGACCGGTGCAGGATGTCATGCAAGACGTGCGCGCAAAGTTCGAGGCCCAGATCCCAGGGCTCAACATCGAGCTTGCTCAGCTAATGGAAGACTTGATCGGTGACCTGACCGCGGTACCTCAGCCTGTCGAGGTCAAGCTCTTTGGAGTAGACAGGGCGGCCCTTGAACAGACCGCTAAGCGAGTTGCTGCACGCGTGGCAAAAATCCCAGGCCTGGTAGCCGTGCGCGATGGCATCAATCCAGCAGGCGACGCGATCAACGTCACTGTCGACCGCACCAAGGCCGCAGCAGAGGGGCTCGATCCCGATGCAGTCGGCAAGACGCTTCAAACCTACCTGACGGGTGCCGTGACAACGTCGTTTGCACGCGGTTCCAACATCACCGACGTGCGTCTGTGGATTCCGGCGGAGCAACGCACAACAGATGACCAACTTGCGCAATTGCCCATCAGGGCGCCGGATGGTCACATGGTGCCTCTTGGCCGGATTGCCGCGTTCGAGACGCAAATCGGCCAGGCACAGATCGCACGCGAAAACCTGAAAGCCATGGTCGCTGTCACTGGACGCATCGAGGGACGAGACCTCGGCTCGGCCGTCGCCGACGTCAAGACCGCAATGCTCGAGGCCAACATTCTCCCCGTGGGGGCCTACTACGAACTCGGCGGCCTGTACCAGCAGCAGCAGGTGGCATTCAAAGGTCTGATGCAGGTCTTTGCCGCGGCCACAGCGCTGGTCTTTCTCCTACTGCTCTTTCTGTTTGAAAGTTTCACTCTCACCCTTTCGATCCTCATTACTTCCCTGGTGTCTGTCTCTGCCGTCTTTATCGGCCTTTGGATAACCGGCACTGAACTCAACATCTCCGCCATGATGGGGATGACCATGATCATCGGAATAGTGACAGAAGTGGGAATTTTCTACTTTTCCGAGCAGCAAGAGCGCATCGACCAAGGCTGGAGTCATCGCCGCAGCCTCGTCGCGGCCGGCCAATTCCGCGCGCGTCCTATCGCCATGACAACGCTCGCAGCCATCTTGACACTTATGCCACTTGCGCTTGCGATCGGAGCCGGCTCTGAAATGCAGCAACCCCTAGCCATTGCAATTATTTCGGGACTCGTCGTGCAATTGCCATTGGTGCTGTTCTTCATGCCGGCGCTTTACCACATCTTTCAGCCCCTGCGGTCTCGACCGGCATCACTCCAAGAACGGCCGCTCGCTGCCACCGTCTCGTGATGAGCAGATCAATGGCCAGCGGCACCCGGTACTTACGCGAATGACGGGGTCGGAGTTGGAATGTCGTTTTACCGCTTATGTCCTCTCATTTCGACCCAGTCCCACTGATCTATTCGCCGCGCAAGTCAGAACGGTTACGGGCAAAACATGCCTCTTTCCAAAGGTAGGCGCAGCATGACAGCTCCACACTCTGCTTTTCCCCCTATGTCAGATGACTACGATCCGTGGTACCAGTGGCTTCGGCATTCTCGACATGGCGATGACGCCGCATTGCAGCAGATTGTTCAAGGAGAGGTGGTCGAGTATGTGAATCGTCTACTGGATGCGATATCGTGGCGTTCAGACATGACGCTGTTGGACGTGGGCACTGGAGAGGGTGCAGTGGCATTTCGTGCCATCGAACGCGTCGGATCCGCACTGCATGCGGTGTTCACCGACATTTCTCCAAAGCTTCTTCGCTATGCCAAGGACAAAGCTTTACAGACTGGTGTAGCTGAGCAGTGTTCCTTTCTGCTGCGGAGTGCGGATGCGCTCACCGACATACCCAGCGGATCGATTGACGTGGTGACCAGTCGCGCCGCACTGGCCTATGTTTCTAATAAATCTGGTGCACTAGACGAGTTCTTTCGGGTGCTAAAACCTGGGGGCCAGATATCCATTGCGGAGCCCATATTTCAGGACGAGGTCCTTGAGCTGGTATTTGCGACGGACTGGCTGGCGCGCCATGCAGAGGCTGGTTCCTCCCCGCTGCCCCTTTTGCTGCGCTGGAGAGCGGCGCAATGGCCCGACACACTGGAGAAGCTCCAGGTCAATGCGCTGATGAACTACTCCGAGCGTGATCTATGGAAGCTCTTCGATGCGTGTGGATTCGTAGGGCTTCACATGGAACTCCACTTTGACATGCGTGCCGTGCCCGCAATCAGCTGGGAGTCATTTTTGCGTAGCTCGCCGCACCCTTTGTCTCCGCCTGCCGGGGTCATCCTTGCCGAGAGGTTTTCGCCGGGCGAAAGCGCTTGCATCGAAGCTATCCTCCGTCCGGTGATCGAAGCCGGCAATAGCAAGGCGACCGTCCGACTTGCCTACCTAAGCGCGACCAAGCCAGAATTCCAATTAAACCGCTGAGCAGGTGCTGCTGAAGATCAGGAAAATTTGCAGACGCCTTGAGCGTTAACTGGGACTTAATTGTTTCTTAAGCCGGACCTCGGTCGATCATCGCTCCAGCTTAACAAGTTCAGCAGTCTCGAAGAAATGGAGACCGGAATAGATGACTACATTCGCTACTACAACCACGATCGCATCAAGCTGAAACTGAGGGGCTTGAGTCCGGTGGACTATCGCAAGAGATTCGTCACGATCTAAAAATTAACCGTCCAACCTTCGGGGGTCAGTTCAGTTAGATGGACACCATCGTCTCTGCCTCACGGGTCAATCTCAAGGTGGGATAACTGGTCGCTTACGTGGCTGCCTCAAAACCAGCGATTGTTTCGCGTGTTGTTGGCAGCGTGATCGTTCTGGCTAGGGCGTCCGGCTATTCGGGGTACGTAGCACGCAAAAGCTCTGGGCGATGCGCTTTCATCGTTGTCGAACGTCCCGTCCTCAGCCCTATTCGGTGTTTCACAGTTCCCATATCGGCAAGAATCGGGAACGTTCTGCGATGAGCCGTCAAGAGTCCAGCGAAGAGGTAGAAGCCATGACGGCCACAACCGCTCCACCGACAGATGGCTTCGTCAAAAAACACGTCCGATCACAATAATTGCTAAAGTGGGAACAGTTGCCGAACACGGCGTGGACACTCATGGCCAAAACTGACGATCTATCGCAAAAATACCTGCGGTTCCTGAACCTGGTCAGCGCGATCAAGGGGTTGCCGACCTTTCCAGCATTGGATGCGGTCGAAGAGCGTGTGCTGAACGGACTGGCCGCAACGTGGGCGACAGGTGCCAAGGTCACTGTCTTGGAGGCGATGGAACTGGGGGCAGACACGTCTCCAACCACCGTGCACCGCCGGTTGAAGACGTTGCGACAGAAAGGCCTGATCAAGTTTCGCGAGGATGAGGACGACAACCGCATCAAGTACGTGATGCCGACAGACTTGGCAACGACCTACTTTGCGAAGCTGGGCCAGTGTTTGGATATGGCCACACGCGCCCGGACAACGTAGCACTATGTGGCAGGGGACCGCGTTGGTACGGATTTCCGCCACAGCGGCCGCTTGGATACTGCTGTTTCGGCTCAACAGTTGGGTTTTCGGTCACTTCCACTGGACACCATTCGTCATCGATTGGATTTTTCTGCCAGCCGCAGTCCGTCTGCTTGGCGTGATGCTGTTGGGACGACAGGGGGCGATGGGCCTGTGGGTTGGAACCCTCATCACAAATGGGCCCATGTTCGGTGGCAACGCGCTCGAGTCGATTGCTGTCGCCACGCTCTCCGCGACAGGGCCATTGGTCGCGGTCTATCTCACGATGCGGTGGTTGAAAGTGGGACTCAATCTTCAAGGCCTCACGACGGCGCAGCTTACCGTCTTCGCGGTGGTAGGTGCCCTCTGCAATGTGATTCCGCACAACGTGTTCTTCTGGCTTGTGGGCATCACCTCCAATCTTTTCATCGGGCTGATCCCCATGTTTATCGGAGATCTGCTGGGCACTGTGATCGTGCTTTACGCGTTGCGCGCTGCGCTGCTGCTCTTCGAAAGATTCGCGCGATTTCCCACAGTGTGAATGCGAACAACAAGACCAGTCCAAAAACAGCTTGTTACTTGCCAAAATGACATGTAATATTTAAGCGTCGGCCCTAAGGGGTGCGCATGTTGCGCAGGGACAAAACGGTACTGGCGGATTCAAAGATTCCTGAACGTGCAGCCAAGTGCGCGAACGGTAGCAAGCGTGAATTCAACAGTCGAGACAGGGAACTTGCATGTCAGAACTCATGTTGATTGTGGTCGTTGTTTCTAGCATTTGGGTTCTCGTAGACGCTAAAACAATCGGCGTAAAGAAAGGCCAAATTCAAGGTGTTGGAAATCTTGGCGCGTGGGTTGGTTCTTCGTCGGCTTCCCGTTCTACCTCGCCAAACGATCAGCCTTCAAGCGAATCAACAGCCAGGTCGAGGGCAGCTAAACAGACAACGCCTAAGTTCACTCCTCGAGAACCCAAGTGGAGTTGCTGCAAATCTTCTGGATGGCTAGTGCGGGCGACACAGTGGCACATCGTTCGTGCTGAGGGCGCCGGGACTGTATTCGTGATACGTGCGTTGCAATGGTCCCGTTCGTGCGATTTCCCACCCCGTCGACGAAGGTGCAAGATCAAGCAATCCGCAGACTCTTTGCACACCGACAACTAATAATTCGTAGCAGGCCCTAAACGAATGTGCAGTTCGCGCAGGACTTTCGATTTTGCCCATTCGTCGAGACGCCTTTTCTCAATGATTGGCTTTCCTAGCCACGCCGTTATCGGAATTGCCGGGCGCATAAACGGTGCATTTAAATTCTGGCTCATGGATAAAAGATTAGATGGTTCGGCTCTCCATACTTGTAAACTCGATTGAAAAACAATGACTAATCTGACATTCGACCTCCGCAGCTACATTCGAGTTGAGCAGATAAAGTCTCACGATACGAGTTGGCCAATGTCATCTCCGTTCAACCTTCTTTTTAAAAGTGAGCGTCTTAACAGGGAACAGAAAATCGCAATTTCTGGGACTGGCATCTATCTCATTTCAAAAGGTCTCGAGGTGGTCTACCTCGGGAAGTACCAGCCAAGCGATGGAAAAATCATCAGGGACCGGTGGTGCAGGCATCTGCAGACGATTACCGCGAGGGGCTACAACATTGGCTTCGGCGGAAGAATTCCTGAACGGCGCTTGGCGAAGTTGATGGAGGCTGTAGAACATCCGAACCTTAGGCAGGTCCTGCAGGCTACCTACACTCACGACCGTCAACGGTTTCGCGACAGCGGGCACAACACGACGTCCAATCGTTTGCGTTTTGCCAGTGAGAACTGGGACCTGTTTGGTGCTGCGACGCCGGAGTGCGTGCTCGACGACATTACTTTTAGTCTTGTCCTCATGCCGACTGCTAAGCCGAAGGCCGGGGTAAAGATTGACGTGTCGATGGTCGAAAAGCAGGTGCTTCTTCAGTACAAGCCCTGCTGCAACGTTCAGTACCTGCATGCGGAGCACCGGCATGCTCGACTTGACAATACCTTGCCAAGCATCCTTGATGCTGTGCGCAAGTCCATGAGGGCCGTCACGGGGTTCGACTCCGTGTACAGCGCACAGCTGCGAGCGATGCCGAGGGCCGGCCTTTGAGGCCACGGCTGCTAGCGACGGGTCATTTTTGACCCGAATGCCGAAATTTGTCTAGTGTCAATGCGGAGGAGCGCGTCAATCAAGGTGAGAAGTTCAGCATGGTCGGGAGCCTGTCGGGCGTAGCCCGACAGG
>NZ_JASJXG010000028.1:0-63388 GCF_035018765.1 Variovorax sp. RTB1 | reverse complement strand
CTCCCCACCCAACCCAATCACCAACCTCTGCATAGCCCGCGTCGCCGCCACATAAAACACCCGAGCAGCCTCCTGCTCGTCTTCGCCCTGCGCTGGCATATGCCCCACACCCGGCAGCGCCACCACAGGAAACTCCAACCCCTTGCTGACCTTCATGGTCATGACCTGGATGGCATCAGCCGCAGGGTTGTAGTCGCCTGATCGCTTGCGCAGGTTGAAAGGCAACTTGCGCTGGAGCAGTGCATCCGCGCACAGTTCCATGGTTTTCCAGTCCGCGCACAGGATGGCCATGTCGCCCCAGGCGTGGCCTTCCTGATGAGCGTGGCTCAGCTGGTCGGCGATGGCGAATGCTTCTTCGCGCAGGCTGGGCAGTTTGATGAGGATGGGCGCTTGTCCGTCACGTCCGCAACTGATGGGCTTAAGCAGCGGAATACCGTCGTCGTCCTTGTCGTCCGCGGTCAGCAGGTCGGCCGCAATCAGGTTGGCGGTTTGCAGAATCTGCCGCGTGTTGCGGTAGTTGATTTTCAGGATGGTGGTGCGCCCCTGCGCCTGCACGCCCACGCTCTTGAAGCTGAATTGCTTGCTGCGTTTGCGCTCGTAAATGCTTTGTGCGTCGTCGTAAAGCAGTAGCAGGCTGTTGGTGCTCGGGTCGACCATCTGCGTGACGAGCTTGAGCCACTCCGACGCGAAGTCGTGACCCTCATCGATGAGCACCGCCTGGTATTGGCCGCTGGGAATGTGCTTTTGCTCCACACCACGAATCACGCGCTGCACAAACTCTTCCATCAGCTGTGCCGTGCCCATCTTTTCGGTGGGCAGCAGGTTGTAGGTCTTGAGTTGGTCGCGGCACCATTTATGAAAATGGCGCACATGCACGGTGTCGGCCAAACCCTTGGCGTCCATCACGCTGGCCAGCTTCACACCCAGCGGCTCGTTGAAACACAGGATGAGGATGGGCTTGCTGGTCGGCGTGCAAGCCTTGGCCAGGTACTCGGCGCGGTAGCCGAGGATCATGGTCTTGCCGGAACCGGCCACGCCGTGGATGACGCGGTGACCGTCGCCCAGTGACCTGGCCAGCTGCTCCTGCTGCAGGTCCATTACCCGCATGATGTCGGGCAGCTCGGCGTCGGCGTCGCTGTCGTCGAACAGCACGCCGCTTGTTTGCACGCGCACTTCCGGGAAAAGAATCCAGCGCACTCGATCGAGTTGCGGCAGCGACATGGCGCCGCGCATCATGAAAGGGAACATGCCCCACATGCGGCTCTGCAAATCTTCGGGATCCACTTTTTCGAGCATCTCGTCGCTGCAGATCACCTGGTTCGGCTCAATGATCTGGTCGAGCTGGCCGTCAGTGAATTGCTTGCGCGTCATGTTCGGAAACACGACCCCGTAGCTCCACGGGAAAATCAGGCCGCCCTGATGCTTGCCGTCTGGGTGTACGAGCTGAGCATCTCTTTTGAGCGCATCCACGACGGCATGCGCGTGCTGTCGGGCCTGTTCTGCCGGATTGGGGAGCGTCTTCAACATGCCACCAATAAAGACCTGCCAACTTTGTTTGTTGGCATGCTGAATGGTCTTGGGACTCCAGTCCTTCACCTCCAGGATCAAGATCCCGCGACGCGGATGCATCACTACAAAGTCAGGGTGCAGGTGCTTGGGTCCGATGGGCACGTCATACCAAAGCAGGTAGTCGTCTTCGAGCTTTTGCTCGAGCCGCTCGGCCAAACGCCTTTCGCCGCTTGTCATGTGCGACGCGCAGCTGCTTATCGCCGGAATAAGTGTTGCCATCGATGTCACGCGCCTTGTTGCAATGATTTACACAAATCATGCATCACTTGGGCGCGTGGGCTGTCGTCTACCTGCCGAACGGGCAATCAAACAAGGGTTTGTACGGCGTTCTTCACATTGAAGCTCAGCGCTTCTTCGCGCCGAAGATGCCGCCCAGCACGCCACGCAGGATTTCCTTGCCGACCGATGTGCCCATGGTGCGCACCGCAGAGCGCGCCATGGTCTGCGCCAGGCCGTCGCGCCTGCCGCCACGCGGCCCGGTCGATCCGAACAACAGTTCATTCAGCCCGCCCATCAAGCCACCGCCTGCAGCGTCGGGTGTTGACGCGCCGCCGCTGGCACCGGGAATCGTCGCCGTGCCGGTTGTCGCTGGCGCACCCGGCGCCGTCTCTGTACGACCCTTCAGCTTCTCGTAAGCCGATTCCCTGTCGACCGTCTTCTCGTACACACCCGCCACCAGAGAATTGCCCAGCAGCGCCTGCCGCTGCACCGGCGTGATCGGCCCGAGCTGGCTGGCCGGTGGCAGCACGTAGACGCGCTCGGTGATGCTGGGCCGACCCTTGTCGTCGAGCAGGCTCACCAGCGCTTCACCCACCGCCAATTCGGTGATGGCCTTCTCGATGTCGAGGCCTGGCTTTTGCCGCATCGTCGTCGCGGTCGCCTTGACGGCTTTCTGGTCGCGCGGCGTGAAGGCGCGCAGTGCGTGCTGGACCCGGTTGCCGAGCTGCGCCAACACAGAATCCGGAATGTCCAGCGGGTTCTGGGTCACGAAATAGACACCGACGCCCTTGGAGCGCACCAGCCGCACGACGAGCTCGATGCGCTCCACGAGCGCCTTCGGCGCTTCATTGAACAGCAGATGTGCCTCGTCGAAAAAGAAGACCAGCTTGGGCTGATCGGGGTCGCCGATCTCGGGCAGCTGCTCGAAGAGTTCCGACAGCATCCACAACAGAAAGGTCGCATAGAGCCGCGGCGAATTCATCAGCTTGTCGGCCGCCAGGATGTTGACCACGCCCTTGCCATCGACGGTCTGCATGAAGTCGGCGATGTTTAGCATCGGCTCGCCGAAGAACTTGCCGCCACCCTGCGTTTCGATCTGCAGCAGGCCGCGCTGGATAGCGCCCACGCTGGCCGCGCTGATGTTGCCGTACTCGGTGGTGAACTGGCTGGCGTTCTCGCCGACGTGCTGAAGCATCGCGCGCAGGTCCTTCAGGTCGAGCAGAAGCAAGCCGTTGTCGTCGGCGATCTTGAAGACGATGTTCAGCACGCCGGCCTGCGTCTCGTTGAGGTCGAGCATGCGGCCGAGCAGCAGCGGCCCCATGTCGGACACCGTGGCCCGCACCGGGTGGCCCTGCTCGCCGAACACGTCCCACAGGGTGACCGGGCAGGCCAGCGGCGTGGGCGCATCGAGCCCGCGCTCCTTCAAGGTGGCCGCCATCTTGTCGCCGATATGGCCTGGCTGGCTGATGCCCGTGAGGTCGCCCTTGACGTCGGCCATGAACACCGGCACGCCGATGCCCGAGAGCTTTTGCGCGATGGTCTGCAACGTGACCGTCTTGCCGGTGCCGGTGGCGCCGGTGATGAGGCCGTGTCGATTGGCGAGCGCAGGGAGCAGGGCGCACTCGATGGTGTCGTGGCGGGCAATCAAAAGAGGGTCGGCCATAGGCACTCCGGGGTCGTATCGATGCGACAGTCTAGCGAAGGCCGCCTCCTATAATTAGGGGCACTTTGTCGCCTTTGTAGAACAGTTCCGGAGCTCCCTTTTGTCATCGATTGCACAAACCCCCATTCCCGCCGTTGGCGATGCTTCTTCGGAACAAACGCCGCTCGAAGCCGAGCTGGCCGTGTTGCTTGTCGAATCCCTGAATCTGGAGATCGCGCCGGCCGACGTGGCGCCCGACGCGCCGCTGTACGGTGAAGGCCTGGGACTCGACTCGATCGACATCCTCGAAGTCGCGCTGGAAGTCTCGCGGAAGTACGGCTTTCAGCTGCGTTCCGACGACGAGCGCAACCAGCAGATCTTTACGTCGCTGCGCACTCTTGCGACCCACGTCGCACAGAATCGCAGCGCTACCTGAAGCCGATGTCGAGGTGGCGGCTGGCGCTCCTGCTGGTGGCGGGCGCTGCTTACGCAGGGCTGTCGCACTGGATGATGCTTTTTCATGCGGCGGAACCGTGGGCCGTGGTGGTGCTGCTCGTGCCGTTGTGGCTGACCGCGCTTGGCCTCGCTGCGGCACGCGTCGGCAAGTGGGCGCTGCTCATCGTCGCCGCGGCCGGCGCCGCATTGTTCGCGCTGGTGTTGCGCGGCGAGGCAGGCGACCCCAACCGGCTCTACGTGCTGCAGCACGCGGGCATCAACTTGGTGCTGTGCATCTGGTTCGGCAGCACCCTGCGCGGTGATGGCTTGTCGCTCATAGGCCAGTTCGCGCAGCGCGTGCATGCGATCGTGCCCGGCATGAAGCGCTACACCGATCAAGTCACCTTGGTGTGGACGGTGTACTTCGCGCTGATGGTCGTCGCCTCGGTCGTCGTCTACCTCACGCTGCCGTTTTCAGCCTGGTCGTTGCTGGCCAACGTGTTGACGCCGGTGAGCGTGGTGTGCCTGTTCGTCGGCGAACATTTCATGCGCTACCAACTGCACCCCGAGTTCGAACGCACCCGCATGATCGATGCGGTGCGAGCCTTTTATGGCGCGCCTGTCGACAACGGCGCGCCGCGATGAACAGTACGTCTGGTACTCCGTCTGTTACTCCGTCTGGTACCGCGAACACCACGCAAATGAAGTCCGATCTTCCAAAGTTCCTTCCGCTGCTGGGCGCACGCGACCTCGACGCACCGCTCGCCTGGCGCGCCGGCGTGCCGATTTCGTCACGCCAGTACCTGGCCGACGTGACCGCTCTCGCCGAGCAGTTGCCTGCGCAAGGTCCGGTGGTCAATCTGTGCGTCGACCGCTATTCCTTTGCCGTCGGTCTCGGCGCTGCGCTGGTGCGCCGACTGCCCAGTTTGCTGCCGCCAGACGCGCGGCCCGAGACGCTGTCGCGACTGCGCGAAGGCAATCCCCATCTCTTCGCAATTGCCGACGACAAGCACCTCGATCCGCAAGGCATCACGGTGGTCTGGACCGATCCGCGCGTGCATGTCGCCGTGCGCGACGGCGCAGCGATAGAGATGCCGATGATCGATGCCGAAGGCCATGCCGTCAGCCTGTTGACTTCCGGCTCGACCGGCGTGCCGCAACCGCATGCCAAGAGTTGGCGCACGCTGGTCGACGACGTCGGCGCGGCGGTGCCACGGCTCTCTGATTTGCTGAAGCTGCCGTCGCTCAAAGGCTTGACGCTGGTGACGACAGTGCCGGTACAGCACAGCTACGGGCTCGAATCGTCGGCCTTGCTCGCCATGCTCGGCGGCGCATCGTTCGACAGCGGCCGGCCGTTCTTTCCGGCGGATGTCACATCCACGCTCGAGGCGTCGCCGCGGCCGCGTGCGCTCATCACCACGCCGTTTCATCTGAAGACCCTGTTGGTGGCCGGCGTGCCGCTGCCAGCGGTCGACCTGATCCTGTCGGCCACGGCACCGCTGTCGCCGCAACTCGCCGTGCAGGCCGAGCAGGCGATGTGCGGCGCGCTGATCGAAATCTACGGCAGCACCGAGTCGGGCCAGGTCGCAACAAGGCGCACCACTGAGAGCGAGGTCTGGCACACCTTCGGCGAAATCCAGGTGACGGCCGAGCCGACCGAAGACGGTGCGGAGCGCTTCGTTTTCAGCGGCGATTTCGTGCCCCGCCCGACGCCGATGGCCGACGTGCTGGAGTTGATCGATTCGCAGCACTTTCGCCTGTTAGGCCGGGCCAACGACCTGATTCACGTGGCCGGCCGGCGCAGTTCGCTCGGGCATCTGAACTTCCACCTGAACAGCGTCGCCGGCGTGGTCGATGGCGCGTTCTGGCTGCCCGACGAAGTGGCCGACGGCGTGGTGCGGCCGGTGGCCTTCGTGGTCGCGCCGGAGTTGAAGTCGGGTGACCTCATCGCGGCGTTGCGGCAGCGGCTGGAGCCGGTCTTCGTGCCGCGTCGCGTGGTGCATGTCGCGTCGCTGCCGCGGGAGGGCACCGGCAAGCTCACGGTGCGTGCGTTGCGCGAATTCGCGCTGGCGCAACTGGCCGACGACAGCACTGCGGTGCAGGTCACGCGCGACGTGCCGGTAGACCATCCGGCTTTTGCCGGCCACTTTCCCGGCCAACCGTTGGTGCCCGGCGCATTGTTGCTGGCCGAGGTGCTCGAAGCCGCGCACGGCGTGCCGGCCTTGGTCGCGCGACTGGGCCGGCAACCGACGCTGGCGGCCTGCAAGTTCCTGTCGCCGGTACGGCCGGGCGCCACGTTGACGATCGAGCTTCAACCCGAGCCGGGCGCAGCCAGAGGCGTGCGCTTCGAGGTGCGCTGCAATGCGCAGATCGCGGTCAGCGGCCGCTGGATGCCGGGGACAGACACGGCTGCATGAGCGCCGATCCGACCGTGACAAGACCCGCGCCCGAAACCGATCGGCCGGCCGCTGCAGCCGATTGGTCGACCACGCCGGAGCGCGCCAACAAGGTGGCGCTGCAGGTGATCTGCTGGATCGCATTGACGATGGGACGCCGCGCCGCGCGGCTGGTACTGCATCCGGTCACGCTGTATTTCCTGCTCTTTTCGCCAGCGCCGCGTCGCCACATCAAGCGGTACCTGTTCCGCGTGATCGGTCCAAACGCAGGGTGGGGCGACGGCTACAAGCTGCTGCACGCCTTCGCCTCCACCGTGCTCGACCGTGTCTACTTTCTGCGCGGCCGCATGGACCTGTTCGATGTGCGGGTCGTCGGCAAAGAGCCGGTCGAGAGCGAAGCACTGGCGGGCCGCGGCGCCTTTTTGCTGGGTGCGCATGTCGGCAGCTTCGAGGCGCTCGGTGCCTGCAAGGGGCTCAGCCCCGACTCGCCAAAACTGCGTCCGGCGATGCTCATGTTCCCGGACAACGCGCGGCAGATAAACGCCATGCTGGATGCGATCAGCCTGCCGGAACTGCGGCCGCACGTGATCGCGCTGGGCCGACCACATTCGATGCTCGAGCTGCGTGACTGGCTCGACACTGGCGGCATGGCGGGGCTGCTGGCCGACCGCACGCTGCCGGGCCAAGTCGAGCAGGCCGGTCAGCGCGGCAACAGCATCGAGCTTCCGTTTCTGGGGCAGCCGGCGCTGTTCAACGACGGGCCGTTTCGTCTGGCTGCGCTGCTGCGCCGCCGCGTCTTCTTCATGGCGGGTTTGTATGTGGGCGGCGCCCGCTACGATGTGCTGTTCGAACCGCTGGCCGATTTCAGCGAACGCATTCGCGACCCGGCCGAGCGGGAACGCGCGATCCGCGAGGCAGTCGAAGCCTATGTGGCACGGCTCGAAGCGCTGTGCCGCAAGTACCCCTACAACTGGTTCAATTTTCATGATTTCTGGCTCGAAGATTCGCGGTGAGTTGGGCGGATGCGCAGGCGCAGTGCAATGGCGTGACGTATGCCGCGCGCTGCTGCTTGTGCTGGCTTTCAGCGCGTCGTCGGCCTGGGCATTCGAACTGCCAGACCTGATGGGCCTGCTGGCCAAACAGAAGAGCGGCGAGGCACGTTTCACCGAACAGCGCTTCGTGCGCGGTCTCGAAGGCCCGCTCAACGCCAGCGGCACGCTGAGCTTCACTGCGCCCGACAAACTGTCGCGTCGCACGCTCACGCCGCGGCCTGAAAGCATGGTCGTCGACGGCAACAACATGGTGCTGTCGCGCGGCGAGCGCACACGCACCATGACGCTCGACAGCGTGCCCGAACTGCAAGGCCTGGTCGAGGCCATGCGTGGCACCTTGAGCGGCGACACGGCCGCGCTCACGCGCTATTTCAAGAGCGCCGTCGGTGGCTCGGTGGACGGCTGGACGCTCGATCTGCAACCGCTCGACAACCGCCTCGCCGCGCAAGTCCGCAGCGTGCGAATGAGCGGCCGTGGCAGCGAAGTGCTCGGCCTCGAAATGGAGTTCGTCGGTGGCGACCGCTCTGTCATGACGATCGTTCCGACCCGGCCTGCGCCGTGACATCGCGCCAGCCGGTTGCGACCGCTGGGGCCACGGGTGCGCCCGGGCTCAGCCGCCAGCGTCGCATCGTGGTGCTGCTGGTCTGGCTTGCCATCGTCGCGGCCGGCGTGGTCTTGATCACACGCACGCATTTCAGCGCCGACCTGTCGGCCTTCCTGCCCCAGAGCCCCGATGCGCGCCAGCGCGTGCTCATCGAGCAACTGCAAACCGGTGTGGCGTCGCGCACCTTGCTGATCGGCATCGAGGACGGCACCGATGCAACGCAGCGCGCGGTCGTCTCGCGTTCGGTCGCTGGCGCCATGCGCGAAAGCGGCTTGTTCGACCAGGTGCAGAACGGTGACGCCTCTGACTGGAAGGCGGCCGGCACCTGGCTGTTCGATCACCGCTATCGACTGTCGACATCCGTCACGCCCGAGCGTTTCACCGCTGCTGGTCTGCACGATGCCATTGCCGACACGCTGTCGTTGCTCGGCACGCCGGCTGGCAACCTGGTCAAGCCGCTGCTCGACCGCGATCCGACCGGCGAGACGCAAGGCGTGGCCGAAAGCCTCATCCCCGCCAATGCGCCGCGCACCGAAGCCGGCGTGTGGGCCTCGCGCTCGGCACCGCGCGCGGTGTTGCTCGCGACCACCCACGCTTCCGGCAGCGACCTCGACGCGCTGACCATCGCCATCGCCAAAGTGCAGTCGGCTTTCGATGCGGCCACGCGTGACATGACTGGCGCCAAGCCACGGCTGCGGCTGAGCGGCGCGCCGGTGTTCTCCGTGCAGAGCCGCGATCAGATCAAGGGCGAGGCGATCCATCTGTCCATCGTTGGCGGCATCGTGATGGGCTGTTTGCTGCTGCTGGCCTTCGCATCGCCCAAGGCCTTGCTCATCGCGTTCCTGCCGGTCGCGACCGGCGTGGTCGCGGGCACCGCCACCGTCAGCCTGGTGTTCGGCAACGTGCATGGACTGACGATGGGATTCGGCAGCACGCTCATCGGCGAGACCATCGACTACGCCATCTATTACCTGATCCAGGCGCGCGGCGCTGCGGTGCCGGGTACCGGCTGGCAACGCTGGCGCGACCTCAACTGGCCGACCGTGCGACTCGGTCTGTTGACGTCGGTGTGCGGCTTTGCAGCCCTGCTTTTCTCCGGCTTTCCGGGGCTCGCGCAGCTCGGTGTTTTCTCGATTGCCGGCCTGGTCGCCGCGGCCCTCGCCACGCGCTACGTGCTTCCGGTGCTGGCGCCCGACGGCGCCACCGGCATGGGCATGCGCCGCACCATGGCCAAGGTCGCCGGTGCCATCGTGCGCGGACTGCCGCGGCTGCGTCTGGGCCTGTTCGCGCTCGGCCTTGCCGCGCTGGCTTTGCTGGCCTGGCGCGGTGCCGACCTGTGGCGCGCCAACCTGAGTGCGATGAGCCCGCTGCCCAAGGAAGCGCAGGCGCTCGACGAATCGCTGCGTGCCGACATCGGTGCCAGCGACGGCGGTCTGCTGGTCGTGGCGCAAGGTGCGGATGTGCAGAGCGTATTGCGCAACGCCGAGGCCGCCAGCCTCCGCCTCGAAAAGATGGTCGACAGCGGCGAGCTCACCGGCTTTGAAACGGTCACGCGTTTTTTGCCGAGCGAAGCCGCTCAACAGGCACGCGTCGCGAGCCTGCCCGACGGCGCCACGCTGCGAAGCCGGCTGAACGAAGCGATGAAGGATCTGCCGTTGCCGGTCGCGCGGCTCGAACCGTTTCTTACCGATGTCGAGACCGCGCGCAACCAGCCCATGGTGCAGCGCGAAGACCTCGCGAGTGGGCCGCTCGGGCCGATCGTCAGCTCGTTGATGTACCAGCGGCCGGGCGGCGGATGGGGTGCGTTGATCGCGCTGCACCCGGGTACGAAGTTCGATCAGGCTCGGCTCGAATCGGCGCTCGCCGGCGTGCCGGATGTGCAGGTGGTCGACGTCGGCCGCGAACTCGGTGCGCTCTACGATCGCTATTTGCATGAAGCCTTCGTTCAGGTGCTGCTCGGCGCGCTCGCGGTCGTGGTGCTGCTCGGCCTGTATCTGCGATCGCCGCGCCGGCTGCTCGCGGTGTGCCAGCCGTTGGTGTTTGCTGTCGTGCTCACGCTGGGCGGCCTCGCGGTGCTGCAGGTGCAGCTCGGCATCCTGCATCTCGTGGGCATGCTGCTCGTGGTGGCAGTGGGGTCCAATTACGCGCTGTTCTTCGATCAGTTGCGCGAGACAGGTCGTGCCGACGAAGACACGCTGGCGTCGCTGATGCTGGCCAATCTCACGACGGTGGTGTCGTTCGGCTTGATCGCGATCTCGAACATTCCGTCGCTGTCGGCCATCGGCCGCGTGGTGGCACCGGGGGCGATGCTGGCATTGCTGTTGTCGGCTGCCTTCGTGCGGGGCGCGCCGCCAGCGCCGCCGGTGTCGAGCGGTCGCCGCTGATGGGAAAATATTAAAAGTGACACCACTTATCAACTCGACGCGTGGGACTGCATGGCCCTGGCCGCCCATTCTGCGGGCCAGTGTCGGCTGGCATGTGGCCGCGATCGGCGCTGGTGTGCTGGTCCCGGGCGCACTGCCCTGGGCGGTCGGCGCCATCGTGCTGAACCATGCGCTGATCACCGGCGCCGGCCTGACGCCACGCAGCAGTTTGCTCGGCCCTAACGTCACGCGTTTGCCCGAAGCAGCGGCCGCGCGGCGCGAGGTCGCCATCACCATCGACGACGGGCCCGAGCCTGACGTCACGCCGCAGGTGCTAGACCTGCTCGATGCGCACGGCCAGCGCGCCACTTTTTTCTGCATCGCCGAGAGGGTACGGGCGCAGCCCGCTTTGGCGCGCGAGATCGTGGCGCGTGGTCACAGTATCCAGAACCACACGACGCAGCATCGGCATAACTTTTCCTTCCTGGGTCCGCGCGGTTTTGCCAGCGAGATCGCTCAGGCGCAAGACATGCTCGCCGATGTGACCGGGCATAAACCGACCTGTTTTCGTGCGCCCGCCGGGTTGCGCAATCCGTTTCTGGAGCCGGTGCTGCATCGGCTCGGGCTGCGGCTCGTGAGCTGGACTCGCCGCGGCTTCGACACCCGCGAAGGCGATGCGGCCAAGGTGCTGGCGCGGTTGACGCGTGGCCTGCAGGCGCGTGACATCCTCTTGCTGCACGACGGTAATGCCGCACGCACGGCAGCGGGCCGCCCGGTGCTGCTCGACGTGTTGCCCGCGTTGCTCGACCGCCTGCGTGCCGACGGGCTGAAGTCCGTTACGTTGCCGCAAGGACTTCAAGGGCACCGCACATGAATGCCGACACCTCGCCGCTTCCGCAGCCCGACGCCGCATGGCGCGAGCTGCACGAGGCAGCCACGTTGCCCTACAAAACGGCCGGTAACTTCGCCTGGCATTTCGCGCGCGGCAAGCTGGGGCGCGACCCGGTCTTTCGCGCTTTGATCGAACGCCGGTTGATCGACGCCCGGCATGCGCGCGTGGTCGACATCGGTTGCGGCCAGGGCCTGTTCGCGAGCCTGCTTGCATCGATGAGCGCGATGCAGGCCAAGGGCCGTTGGCCAGCGTCGTGGCCCGCCACCACTGCAGCTGCGCAGTACACCGGCATCGAGCTGATGCCCAAGGACATCGCACGTGCCCAAGCGTCGATCGGCCATCTGCGGCCGGCGCCTCGACTGCTCTGTGCAGACATGTGCAACGCAAATTTGCCGGCGTGCGATCTGGTCGTGATCCTCGACGTGCTGCACTACGTCGGCATCGCCGCGCAGGACGATGTGCTGCGGCGCGTGCGCGATGCGCTGCAGCCGGAAGGGCGCCTGTTGCTGCGTGTCGGCGATGCGTCTGACCGACGCGGCTTTGCAGTGAGCCAGTGGGTCGACCGGATGGTCACCCGCATTCGCGGCCACAAGGTTTCGCCGACCTGGGGCCGGCCGCTGGCCGCATGGAGCGCCACGCTCGAAGGCTTCGGCTTCAAAGTGCAGAGCGTGCCGATGAGCCAGGGCACGCCGTTCGCGAACGTACTGCTGGTCGCCGATCTCTGTCTGTCTGAAAGCAAAGAATGACGCCCCAAACACTCGACCGCGCCGCCATCGCCCGACGCATTCCGCACAGCGGCACCATGTGTCTGTTGGACCGCCTCGAAAGCTGGTCGGCCGAGGCCATCCACTGCACTACCGCCACCCACACGGCGCCCGACAACCCGTTGCGCACCGCGAGCGGGTTGCTCGTGCCCAACGCCATCGAATATGCGGCGCAGGCCATGGCCTTGCATGGCGGCGTGCTGGCGGTCGAGGGCAGCGTGCCGTCGGCTGGGTTTCTGGCGAGCGCACGTAACGTGAAGATGGCTGTCGAGCGGCTCGACGACATCGCCGGTTTGCTGCATGTGCGCGCCCGTCGGCTGTCGGGCGATGCGCGGCAGGTATTCTATGAATTCGACTTGACCGACAGCGAGGGCCGGGCGGTCGCCGAAGGCCGCGCCCTGGTCGTCCTCAACACGCCACTGGCGATGGAAGCTCCCCAATGACTCTCGAAGGCAACACTCTCGCAGGAAAACGCGCCCTCATCACCGGCGCGAGCGGCTCGCTCGGTGCGGCCATCGCGACGCGGCTGGCGCGCGACGGCGCCACTGTGTTGCTGCATGCCAATTCAAGGCCCGAGGCCGTGGAGCAACTGGCCGCGACGATCATCGCCGCCGGCGGCAAAGCCGAGAGCGTGGTGTTCGATCTGCGCAGCGATGAGGCCGCGCGCCTGGCCTGCGAGCGCATGCTTGAAGCCGGCCCGGTGCAGATCGTCGTGAACAACGCCGGCGTGCACGACGACGCGGTCATGCCTGGCATGCGGCCCGAGCAGTGGCACAAGGTCATCGACGTGTCGCTCAACGGCTTCTTTCGGGTGACGCAGCCGCTGTTGCTGCCGATGCTGCGCACGCGCTGGGGCCGCATCCTGAACATCTCGTCGGTCGCGTCGCTCACCGGCAATCGCGGGCAGGTTAACTACGCGGCCGCCAAGGGCGCGCTCAACAGCGCGACCAAGGCGCTGTCGCTCGAAGTGGCAGCGCGCGGCGTCACCGTCAATGCCATCGCGCCGGGGATCATCGCATCGCCAATGGCCGATGCAGTGTTCGACCCGGCGATGATCGCGCAGATGGTGCCGGCCAAGCGGGCCGGGACGCCGGACGAGGTGGCGGCGCTGGCCGGTTTTCTGGCAAGCGCCGAAGCCGCCTACATCACGGGGCAGGTCATCTCGATCAACGGCGGGATGATTTAGCTCGCCCCACCCCTGACCGGGGGCAACACCAGCAGCCCGGCGAAGCCGGTGTCCGCGGTGTTTCTGGAAGGGGGCAGCGTCGCGATGGCCGGTGGGTCGCAGTGCGGCCAGCCGGGCGCGCTTGCTTCAGCGCTTGAAAAGCAAGACCGAATTGGTCCCGCCGAAAGCGAAGGAGTTGCTGATGGCGGCCTGCGCATTGGCAGCGCTGTAGCCGGGTTCGAGCACCAGATTCAGCGCGCAAGCCGGGTCGGGCGTGACGCAGTGCGCATTGGGCGGCAGCCGTTGCTCGTAGAGCGCCATCACGGTAATCACGGCTTCGATCGCACCGGCTGCGCCCAGCAAGTGGCCGTGCAGCGCCTTGGTCGAGCTCACTTTCAGTGCGTCGATATCGGTGCCCCATACCTCGGCCAATGCCTTGGCTTCGACTTCGTCGCCGATGCGTGTCGCGGTGCCGTGTGCGTTGCAGTAGCCGATGTCGCGAGGCTCCAGGTCGGCCATCTTCAGGGCCTGGCGCAGCGCACGCGCCTGGCCAGGCGCGTCGGGCTTGGTGAGGTGCGTGGCGTCGCAGCTGCTGCCCCAGCCTGCGAGCGTCGCGTAGTGTTTGGCACCACGCGCCTTTGCACGCTCTGCCGATTCGAGCACGATGAAAGCCGCACCTTCGCCCAGCGCGAAGCCGCTGCGATCGGCGGCGAAGGGGCGCACCGCGTCGGCGGCCTCGCCGGGCGCGAACGAGGCGAGCGTCTGCATCGCCTGCCACGCCATGACCACGCCGGGGACGATCAGCGCTTCGCTGCCGCCGGCGATGGCCAGGTCGACATCGCCGCGCTGCACCGCCTTGGCGGCTTCGGCGATGGCCAGTGACGACGATGCGCACGCGACCGAATAGGTGAGCACCGGGCCATGAACGCCCTGACGCATGGCGACATGCGCTGCCGGTGCGTTGGGCATGAAAGCGGGGATGGTCAACGGCGGCACGCGGCCGGAGCCGCCGCTCTGCGTGTTGCCGCTTCGGTACGCGGCCTCGAGAGCCGCCGCACCGCCCATGCCGCAGCCCACGAAGACGCCGATGCGCTCGGCCTCGACCGTTCCCGCGGCGCCAGCGTCCTTCATGGCGAGCTCTGCCGCAGCGACGGCCAACTGGCTCACGCGGTCGACCCCGGCCAGCTGCAGCTTGGTGAACCAACGCGAAGCGTCGAAGGCGACGGTCGCTGCGGCCGCCGGCTTGGGCAGCTCCGGAAATACGGGATGGATGGCCGAATGGCCGAGCATCAGCGCTTCGAACAACGTGGTCGGGCTGTCGCCGTGCGGTGCCACGACGCCCATGCCGGTGACGACGACGGCGTAGGAATTCACGCTGCTTTTTTCACTTCGTCTTTTGCAGCGCGAACACGGTCGACCAGCGCGGCCAATTCACCAAGGGTGTCGATGTTCGGATCGTCGTCCGGCAGTTCGATGTGAAAGTGATCTTCGATTGCGAACACGAATTCGGCGATCGAGAGCGAATCGAGCCCGGACTCTCGCATCGACGCATCGGGCGCGAGCTTTTCAGGCGGGATGTCGTACTTTTCCTGGATCAGGTCCTGCAACTCTTTCAGCGAACTCATGGTGAGGTGAACTTGGTGTTGTTAGAGGTTGGTGCGGTTGGCAAATGCGGCAGGCAAGGGGTCGGCGCGGGCCATCGGCACATCGGATCGCGGTCGCCAGCGCAGCGACGGCACTGCAAAAGCCATTCCCAGCATAGCGCCACCGATCACGTCCAGCACCACGTGTTGCCGAACGGCCAGGGTCGACCAGGCAATGGCGAGAAACCAGAGCACGTTGAGCAGGCGGAGCGTCCAGGGCACGTGTGCACGGCGCAACACGTCTTCCACGTGCACGGCAGTGAAGAGGGCGACCGCCACATGCATCGACGGAAAGGCGTTGCCCGTGGCGTCGACGCCTTGCAGCATCGCGAAGCCGGGAAAGCCCGACACGTCGAATGTCAGTGCCGGTACCGCCGTCGGCAAGACATAGAACACAGCCAGTCCCGAAAGGCAAAGCGCAGCCTCCCACAGGCCGAAGACTACGAGTTCGGCAAAATTGCGCTGCAAACCCGGCGCCACGCCGATGTAGAACCAGAGCGACAGGTAGGCCATCAGCGTATAGGGCTGAAACGGGATCAGTAGGTCGAGGGCGGTCAGCGGCATGGTCATCGGCTGCTGCGTCGGATGACGCAGCAAATGGAAGTAGCCAATGAAAAAGATCCAGGTGAAAGCGATGGTGCCGACCAGCTTCAACAAGAAAAGACGGCGCATGCGCAGCGCGATCTCGGCGGTCCAGGGACGGGCCTGATTCGACGCGGTGGCGGTCATGGCTGGAACGGTGGCAGACCTCGAAAACGCCGCCACAGGAGGGCCGGCAAGCGAAGAACGAACTCGAACATGAGCCGAGTGTGCATCCACGACAAGAGCACGTTGTCGCGCCCATACCGGAAGTGCGAGACGCCACCTTCTTCAGCTGTGAGGTACTTCACCGGTGCATCGATATTGACTGGTTTGACGCCACGCCAGGCGAGCCGCACGACCGCCTCCGTATCGAAGTCGAAGCGGCGCATCCAGGGCTGGCTCTTCATGACCGCGATCAGCCCGCCGATGGGGTACACCCGAAATCCGTAGAGCGAATCGCCGATGCCGGCGAACAACGTTTCGAGCTGCGTCCAGCCGTTCGACACCTTGCGGCCGCGCACGCGCAGCAACGGAGCGCTCGCATCGAACACCGGGCGTCCCAGCACCATCGTCTCAGGGCGTGCGAGCGATGCCTGCATGAAGGCGGGGATGAGGTCCGCCGGATGTTGGCCGTCGGAGTCCATGGTCAATGCGTGTGTGTAGCCCGCTTCTTGCGCCGCACGCAAGCCGTGCAGCACGGCGGCCCCCTTGCCCTGGTTGGCCGGAAGCAACCAGACCCGCAGGCCCGGATCGGACGCGGCCATCTGCTGCAGCCGCTCGCCGGTGCCGTCGGTGCTGCCATCGACCACGACCCATACGGGACTCCATTGCGCTCGCGCTGCACTCACCGTCGAGAAAAGGCGCTCGCCCGTGTTGTAGCTCGGGATCAGAACTAGGTGTGTAGGGGAGACGTCTGGCATTCGGCAGGCGCGGTGTCGTCGCGCTGTTGTTGTTCTACGTGGTGTCGAAAATACTGATCGAGCTGCGTCAGCAACGCGGCACTGTCTTGTCGCGGCAAAAAGCGGTGACCCAGGCGCAGCTTGAAAACGACCGGTAGCGGCGGCACCCGCCACAGCGGCCAGCCCTTGCCGAGGTAGGGCGAGTCGGTGTCGATAAAGACCGTTTGAATCGGCGCCTGCGCGAGCTTTGCGATCAGCGTCACGCCGGGGCGAAACGCGTTAAGCGGCGGCGAGACGGTGCGCGTGCCCTCCGGAAAGATGACCAGCTGGCCGCCATCGCGCAGATCGTTGACGGCGAGCCGGACCATCGTGCGCGCCGAGTCGTTGCGGATGTACTGTGCGAGCCGCGCGCCGGCACCCAGAAAGACGTTCTTCATGAGCGACGCTTTCATGATGCACGCGCTCCTGGGCAAATGCGCCACCAGCAACAAGGCGTCCAGCATGGTCGGATGATTGGCCACGAAGATCACGCCCGGCTCGTCGCGCAGCGCGTCGAGGCAGCTCGCGTCGATGCGCATCATCCTGCAGGCCGACGCTACGTTCCAGAACAGCCGATAGCCCCACGAGATGCCCGCACGTCCGATGCGCAGGCCTTGCCGCGCCGGCAACACCGGATGCAGCACCATGGCAATGAGGTTCCAGCCGAGCGACATGGCGCCGAGGAACAGCAGCAGCGTGTAGAGCAGCAGCGCCAGCGGAATCGTTGCGAGTAAGCGCAGGGCGCGAATCATGGCGTGGGCGCCGGTTCACGCATCGAGTGAGCCGACCGGCAAGGCATCGTGCCGAGCGCCTTGCACACCGGACGCAACCGCATGTGCCTCGATCTCGACCAGCAAGTCGCTGCGGCAGATATCGGCTTCGAGCACCACCGCGTGCGCAGCGAAGTGCGAGCCCCCGCCCAGTACCTCGTCGATCACTTGGCGGATGGCGACGACATCGTCGACATGCCGTACGTAGATCACGCAGTCGAGCGCCGGCACCGTGAAGCGTGCGGCGTCGCACGGTGCTTCGAGCTTTCCTGCTGCGTCGTTCGCGGCGGCGACCACCGCAGCGAGGTTGCGCAGCGTCTCGCGTGTTTGCTCGCACACGTCACCGGGGTGAACGGTCTCGTGGCCGATGATGCTGGCGGTGCCGGAGATGAAAAGTGCGACATCGCCGCCGCCCATTTCGGCGAGTGCCGCGCGCGAAAAGGTCGGCGCGCGCGGCCCGTACGTCGGCGGGTAGCGGTAGGCTGACACCTGGCGCGGATTTTCGACCGGCACCGGCGCCTTGCGGCCTGCCAGGAAGCGGATGCTCAATGCGCCTTGCCGGATGCCCAGTGCGCAAGCTGCCGGGGCGCCGTCGAAGGCAGGGCGAGCGGCATCGATAAAGGCCTGCTGGCGGCCGAAGTTGAATTGGCGGTAGCGCTCCAGGCCGGTGCCTCCGGTGGCTTGCCCTGCGGCGCTGTTGTCGGAATCGTTGAAGCCGTTGATGCGCGGCAGATAGTTCCAGATGCGCAGCAGGTGGGGCGTACCTGCTTCGTCGAGCGCCTTGAAGAGGTCGCTGTAAGCGCGGCGCGACATGTCGGACAAACCCTCGTCATCGGCCTTGTCGGTTGCTTCGGAAAGATCGATGGCGCCGAGCAGCCACTCGCCATCGCTGCGCCAGCGTGCCGAGCCGGTCGCGCCCGAATCGATGCTCTCGCCCGCATGCCACACGTCGGCCATGGCACCGCGCAGCGACAGCACCTGCGCGTCCACCGTCGGCATCCAATGCAGATGCGCAGGCGTGCCGTAGCCCAAGGCGCCAAAGGGTGCATCGCCGGTGGCGCTGAGGTCGAGGCTGTCGGCCAGCGACATCCGTTCGACCCGCAGACGGGACGGAAAGCCCGAGGAGCCCGAGGAGCCCGAATTGTCGGTAAGTGGCGCGCTCACTTGGCCTCCACCACGTTCTCGCCGACCAGCGGACCGAGGTCGCGAATGTTGCGCCGCCGCCGCGTCCACGCCAGCCAGGTCCGCCTGGGATGGCCGGCCGAAACCAACCAGTACATCGTCTTGATGATGCGCAGCGAGCGCCAGATCGGCGTCTTGCCGTAGATGTCGCCTGCCAGCAAGGACATGAGCGCTTCCTTCACCCGCATCGGGTTCTGTGGATACATGAAAAATTCGCGCATGGTCGGATTGGTGACCCGAAAGATGAACCACGAAAACTCGCGTGGCCCCTTGCGCATGTAGCGCTCGAAGCGCTGCATCAGCGCAGCCGCCTGCGCAGGACGCTCGAGCGCTGCGGTCACGACATCGACGCTTTCGAAGGCGCTGTGCATCGCCAGATAGACGCCCGACGAAAACACCGGGTCGACGAAGGTGAACGCGTCGCCGAGCATCAGATATCGCTCGCCGCTGCAATGCGTGCTGGTGTACGAGTAGTTGCCGGTGGCGTACACCGCGTCGTCTACCAGCGTGGCGTCTTTCAGCCGCTCGACCAGTTGCGGGCAGAGCGCGATGGTGTCGGCAAAGAAGTCCTTGACCGGCTTGGTGCGCGACTTCAGGTAGTGCGGCCAGCAAACTGCTCCAATGCTGGTGGTGCCGTCGGCCAGCGGGATGTACCAGAACCAGCCGTGCGCGAACCAGAAGATGGTGATGTTGCCTTCGAGCTTGCCTTCACCGCGCAAGGCGTTGGCGAAGTGGCCGAACAAAGCCGAGCTGTTGTGCTTCGGGTTTTTCTGCTTGGCCTTGAACTTGTTCGACAGGAAGGTGTCGCGGCCCGATGCATCGATGACGAAGCGGGCGCGCCATGTACGCTTATCGCCATCGTCGTGCGTGGCCTGCACGGTGGCGCCGTCGGCGTCGAAATCGACATTCCGCACGCGCCAGCCTTCGCGCGTGTCGGCGCCGTGCGCGGTTGCATTGCGAAACAGCATCTCGTCCATTTCGGAGCGGCGCACCTGCCAGGCGTATGGCATCGACTTGTCCCAAGCCTCGGCAAATTCGAGTGCCACCGTGTGATCGTGGTCGGGCGAGACGAATTCGACGCCGTACTTGGGCATGCCGATCGCCTCGATCTGCTCGCGCAGGCCCATCCGGTCGAACAGAGCGACGTTGGCGGGCAACAGAGATTCGCCGATGTGAAAGCGCGGGTGGTGCGCTTTCTCGAGCAGCACGACCTTGCGGCCCTGCTGCGCGAGCAGTGCGGCCGCAGTGGAGCCCGCGGGGCCGCCGCCGATGACGAGTACGTCGCAAGCCTCGACGTCTGTCGTGACGACATGACTTCGGACAGGTGTCGGGTCAACAATGTTCATGCGCAGTGTCAGGTTGAATTCAGGCGCCGCAGCTGGAAAGCGACGTTTGAGCATTGGATTATCCAGAAAAGCACTGCCGGTCCCGCCGTGCGGCGCAGGCCGTTGCGTGCGACGGACAGTAAACTCGACACCCACTAGACAGCGAGAGCGAAGCCATGGCCGGACACAGCAAATGGGCAAACATTCAGCACCGGAAGGGCCGGCAGGACGAGAAGCGCGGCAAGGCATGGACCCGCGTGATCCGCGAAATCATGGTCGCTGCGCGCCTCGGCGGCGGTGACTTGGGCACCAACCCGCGGCTGCGGCTGGCAGTTGAAAAGGCCAAAGCCGTCAACCTGCCGATCGACACGGTCAAACGCAACATCGACAAGGCCACCGGCAACCTCGAAGGCGTCAACTACGAAGAAATCCGTTACGAGGGCTATGGCATCGGCGGCGCGGCGATCATCGTCGACACCATGACCGACAACCGGGTGCGCACGGTGGCCGAAGTGCGGCACGCTTTCTCTAAATACGGCGGCAATATGGGCACCGAGAATTCGGTCTCCTTCCAGTTCAAGCATTGCGGCCAGTTCGTCTTTGCGCCCGGCACCGACGAAGACAAGGTGATGGAAGTCGCCCTGGAGGCCGGCGCCGAAGACGTGGTAACGGACGAAGACGGCGCCATCGAGGTGCTGTCGGCGGTCGGCGACTTTGAAGCGGTCAAGAACGCGCTCGACGCCGCCGGCCTCATGCCGGAAGTGGCCGAGGTCACGATGCGGGCCGAAAACACGGTCGATGTCACTGGCGACGACGCTGCAAAGATGCAGCGGCTGCTCGACATTCTTGAAGACCTGGACGACGTCCAGGAGGTCTATCACAACGCTGCACTGTCGGAATGAAAAATCCTCGAATGAAAGCTGGCGAATGAAGGTTCTGGTCATTGGCGGCGGTGGTCGCGAGCACGCGTTGGCCTGGCGCCTTGCACAGGCGACGCGTGTCAGCAAGATTTATGTGGCGCCGGGCAACGGCGGTACGGCGACCGATTCGCGATTTATCGGACTCGACATCACCGACCCGGTCGCGCTGCGCGAATGGGCGGCCAAGGAAAAGATCGCGCTGACCGTGGTCGGCCCTGAAGGTCCGCTCGCTGCCGGTGTGGTCGACGAATTTCGCGCACACGGCTTGCGCATCTTCGGTCCGACGAAAGCGGCCGCGCAGCTCGAGAGTTCCAAAGCCTTTTCGAAGGCCTTCATGAAGCGCCACAAGATTCCGACGGCGGAGTACGAGGCCTTCACCGACCCTGTCGCCGCGCATGCGTACATCGAAGCCAAGGGCGCACCGATCGTCGTCAAGGCCGACGGGCTGGCGGCAGGCAAGGGCGTCGTGGTTGCGATGACGGCGGCCGAGGCGCACGAGGCGATCGACTTTATGCTGGTCGACAACAAGTTCGGCGTCGCCCACAACGACATCGGCGGCGGCAAGGCGGTCCCGCGCGTCGTGATCGAAGAGTTTTTGCAGGGCGAGGAGGCAAGTTTCATCGTTATGTGCGACGGCAAGAACGTGCTGGCGCTCGCCACGAGCCAGGATCACAAGCGCCTGCTCGACGGCGATGAAGGCCCCAACACCGGGGGCATGGGTGCCTATTCGCCGGCCCCGATCGTCACCGCCGAAGTGCATGCGCGGGCTATGCGAGAGATCATCCTGCCGACCATCCGAGGCATGGAAAAAGACGGCATTCCATTCACCGGTTTCTTGTATGCGGGTCTGATGATCGACGGCACCGGTCACCCGAAAACACTGGAATTCAACTGCCGCATGGGCGACCCGGAAACGCAGCCGATCATGATGCGGCTCAAGTCGGATCTGTTCGAAGTGTTCTTGCACGCCACTGATGGGACGCTCGACCAAGTCGAACTGCAATGGGACCGGCGTGTCGCCTTGGGCGTCGTGATGGCGGCGCACGGTTATCCGCTCGATCCGCGAAAAGGCGACCGTATCGCCGGGGTGCCGGCGGAGACGGCCGATGCTGTCGTGTTCCATGCTGGTACCGCGCTCAAGGGCAAGGAATTGCAGACCAGTGGCGGCCGGGTGTTGTGCGTCACCGTGCTGGCGGACAGCGTCAAGCTGGCGCAGCAGCGCTCTTACGAAGTGGCTTCGCGCATTCAATTCGACGGGGCGCAATACCGGCGCGACATCGGGTATCGCGCCTTGCATGCGCACACGCAGGGGAATACGCAAGGCCGGGGGCAGGGCGGCTGATGGCGGTTGCGTCTGCAACGGCCACGACGACACCGGCAGAAGTCGCCGCCTACCTGCGCGGATTGCAGCAACGCATCGTCTCGTCGATCGAGGCGGCCGATGGCGGTGCGTGCACCAGCGATGCCTGGCAGAAAGCGCCAGAAGAATTGCTTCAAGGCAGCGGGCTCACCTGCATCCTCGAAGGCGGCGAACTGTTCGAACGCGCCGGCTGCGGCTTCTCTCAGGTTCGTGGCCCCAGGCTGCCGCCGTCGGCCACACAGCATCGGCCCGAACTATCGGGCGCGCCCTTCGAGGCGATGGGCGTGTCGCTGGTTTTTCATCCCCGCAATCCGTATGTGCCGACAGTGCACATGAACATCCGCATGCTGGCTGCGCTGCCCGAAGGTGGCGAGCCGGTCTGCTGGTTTGGCGGCGGCATGGACTTGACGCCGTACTACGGTTTTGTCGAGGACGCGGTGCACTTTCATGCGACTTGCCGCGATGCGCTAGCGCCCTTCGGCGACGACAAATATCAGCGCTTCAAGCAGTGGTGCGACGAGTACTTTTTCTTGAAGCACCGCAACGAGCAGCGCGGCATCGGCGGCATCTTTTTCGACGATTTCTCGGAGCTCGGTTTCGAACAGAGCTTCGCGATGTTGCGTTCCGTCGGCGATGCGTTCTTGCCTGCTTACATGCCGATCGTCGAGCGCCGCCGCGAAACACCGTATGGTGAGCGCGAGCGCGAATTCCAGTTGTACCGCCGCGGCCGGTACGTCGAGTTCAATCTTGTGTGGGATCGCGGAACGCACTTCGGTCTGCAGTCCGGCGGTCGCACCGAATCGATCTTGTTGTCGATGCCGCCGCTTGCGAGTTGGGCTTATCAGCGCATGCCTGACGTCGGTACGCCCGAGGCGAGTCTGTACAGCGACTTCATCGTGCGGCGCGAGTGGCTTTGAGCGCGGACGGCCACGGCAGTAGTCGGCCATCGACCCGCATCGGCGTGTTCGGCGGCGCGTTCGATCCGCCGCACAACGCACACGTCGCGCTTGCTGCGGCGGCACTGGCGCAGCTCGATTTGCAGGAGCTACGCATCTTTCCGACCGGACAGGCCTGGCACAAGGCGAGGGCGTTAACCAGTGCCGAAGACCGGCTCGCCATGACGCGTCTTGCGTTTCAGGACTTGCCCGGCGCAATCGTCGACACGCGCGAAGTGTTGCGGCCCGGCCCCACTTACACGCTCGATACGTTGCAAGAGCTGCACGACGAATTGCCCGACGTGCAATGGGTGCTGGTCATGGGCGAAGACCAGGCCCGCGCCTTGCCGACCTGGAACGGCTGGCAGGGTATACTCGAGCTTGCTATCGTTTCTGTAGCGCATCGAGCAATACAGACGGGCGATGCAGCCCGGTTCGATCCATCTGCCTTGCCCGGCCTACCGGCTGGCGCCCGGTTCGAGACACTCGAACTGCCGGCCATGGACATCAGCGCCACCGACATTCGCGAGCTCGCTGCCCGTGGCAGAGACCTTTCCGCACTGGTTCCGCCCGCCGTTGCACGCTATATTGATCAACATCTCCTCTACCGCCCTGCCTGATGACAACTGAAGCCGCCGCCAAGAAAGACACCCAGAAACTTCAACGAGCCATCATCGATGGGCTTGAAGACGTCAAGGCGCAGGACATTGCGGTATTCGACACTGAGCATCTTTCACCGCTTTTCGAGCGCGTGATCATCGCCTCGGGCACATCGAATCGACAGACCAAGGCGCTGGCTTCGAGCGTGCGCGATGCCGTGCGCGAAGCCGGCTTTGGCAAGCCGCGCATCGAAGGCGAAGAAAACGGCGAATGGATCATCGTGGACTGCGGCGCAGCGGTCGCGCACATCATGCAGCCGGCCATCCGCCAGTATTACCACCTCGAAGAGATCTGGGGCGACAAGCCGGTTCGTACCAAGCTCGGGTCGAGCAAGCCGGCGTCGCCGGCCAAGGTCGTCGAAGAGAAGAAGCCAGCCGCCAAGCAGCCGACGACGTTGCGCCGTTCCAGCGCTGCCAAGACCGCCATTCGCGCCGCTGAACTCGAGGCCAAAGCAGCCAAGGGCCCATCGCGCAGGGCGCCGGCCCGCAAGGCTTCTGCCAACACGCCTGTCAAAGTGTTCGGCAAGCCGGCCGCCAAGAAGGCCGCTGCCAAATCGGCGCCGAGGTCGGCCGCGAAGCCTGCAGCCCGACCTGCCTCCAAGACCGCCGCCGCGGTCAAGAAGCCCGCGCGCAAGGCTGCTCCGAAGAACGTATGAAGCTGCTGGTGGTCGCGGTCGGGCAACGCATGCCCGACTGGGCACAGACCGCCTGGGACGACTACGCCAAGCGCTTCCCGCCGGAGCTCAAGCTCGAATTGCGGGCCGTCAAGACAGAGCCACGCAGTTCGAAATCACTCGACACGATCTATGCCGCGGAGCGCGAACGCATCGAGGCAGCGATTGCCCGCGGCATGCACATCGTCGCGCTGGACGAACGTGGCACCTCGCTCACGACAAAGGCCCTGGCGGCGCGACTGCAGGCCTGGCAGGGCGAGGGCGACGACGTGGCACTGGTCATCGGCGGCCCCGACGGGCTCGACCCTGCCTTCAAGGCCGCTGCGCACGAGCGCATTCGTTTGTCCGATCTGACATTGCCTCATGCCATGGCGCGCGTGCTGCTGGTCGAACAGCTGTACCGCGCCTGGTCGGTCAACGCCGGCCATCCGTACCACCGCGAATAGCGCCTGGAGCACGTGCTTTTGCCTGCGCCGATGCGCTTCATCTACCTTGCCTCGCAGAGTCCGCGCCGTGCCCAGTTGTTGGGACAACTCGGCGTGCGCCATGAGCTGCTGTTGGCCGATGACGACGAGGACGCCGAAGCGCTCGAGGCCGTCCATGGTGCCGAGAGTCCGGCTGCCTACGTACAGCGAGTGACGGGGCTCAAACTCGACGCCGCGGTCGAGCGCCGCAAGCGCCGTGGTCTGCCCGACGCGCCGGTGCTGTGTGCCGACACCACCGTGGCGCTCGGCCGCACCATCTTCGGAAAGCCCGATGATGCTGCCGACGCGCGTCGCATGCTGGGTCTCCTGTCGGGTACGACGCATCGCGTGCTGACGGCCGTGGCTGTACATCACGGGCGCCGCCGCGATGCCGCGCTCAGCGTCTCGCGTGTGCGCTTCGCGGCCCTGACTCGGCCGCAGATCGCGCGCTATGTAGAGGGCGGCGAGCCGCTCGGCAAAGCCGGCGCCTACGCAGTGCAGGGTGCTGCGGCAGCCTTCGTCGAATACATCGGCGGGTCCTATTCGGGCATCATGGGTCTTCCGATGTTCGAGACCGCGCAGCTGCTGCGGCGCGCCGGTCTCAAGATCTAGAAGAACCCATGCAAGACATCCTGATCAACTGGTCCCCGCAAGAGACCCGCGTCGCGCTGGTGGAGCACGGCGCAGTGCAAGAGCTGCATGTCGAACGCACGCTGGAGCGCGGGTTGGTCGGCAACGTCTACCTCGGCAAAGTGTCTCGCGTGCTGCCCGGCATGCAGTCGGCTTTTATCGACATCGGTCTCGAGCGCACAGCGTTCCTTCACGTCGCCGACATCGTTTCTCCCTTCACGCCGGGCTCACGTGCCAGTACGCAGGTGCCCGAGCGCGACCATCGCGGCAGCGGGCCGATCGTGCCGATCGAAAAGCAGGTGTTCGAAGGACAGTCGTTGCTGGTTCAGGTGATCAAGGACCCGATCGGCACCAAGGGCGCGCGCCTGTCGACTCAGATCAGCATCGCAGGGCGGCTGCTGGTGTTTTTGCCGCAAGACAACCATATCGGCGTGTCGCAGAAGATTCCGTCGGATCAGCGGGATGCCTTGCGCGCCCGCATGCAGGTGCTGATCGAGGCCGCAGCAGCAGCCGACAGCGGCGGTGTGGTGCCGGCCGCCACCGGTGGCTTCATCCTGCGTACCAACGGCGAAGACTCGTCCGACGCCGAACTCGCCGAAGACATCGCGTATCTGCGCAAGACTTGGTCGCGCATTCGCGAATCGTCTTCTCGCATGCCGGCGATGTCGTTGCTGCATCAGGACCTGAGCCTGCTGCAACGCGTGTTGCGCGACATGACCAGTGAAGACACGCAGACCATTCGCATCGATTCGCGGGAGCAGTTCGATGTGCTGCACAAGTTCGGTGCCGAGTTCATGCCACAGGCGGCCGGCAAGCTGCAGCACTACAAGGGCGAGCGTCCGATTTTCGACCTGTATGCGGTCGATGAAGAGATCGCCAAGGCGCTAGGTCGACGCGTCGAACTCAAGTCAGGTGGTTATCTGGTGGTCGATCAGACCGAGGCGTTGACCACGGTCGACGTCAACACCGGTGGTTTCGTCGGCGCGCGCAATTTCGACGATACGATCTTCAAGACCAACCTCGAAGCCGCGCAGGCCATCGCGCGACAACTCAGGCTGCGCAATCTGGGCGGCATCATCATCGTGGACTTCATCGACATGGTGCGCGACGACCATCGCGAGCAGGTGCTGGCGGAGTTCAGGAAGCAACTCGCCCGGGATCGCGTCAAGACGACAGCGGGCGGTTTCTCGCAGTTGGGTCTGGTCGAGATGACGCGCAAGCGCACCCGCGAATCGCTGGCCCACATGCTGTGCGAGCCTTGCGTGGCTTGCAAAGGTCAGGGCATCGTCAAGACGGCCCGCAGCGTGGCCTACGACGTCATGCGAGAGATCCTGCGTGAGGCGCGGCAGTTCACGCCGCGCGAGTTCCGGATCGTTTCATCGCCGCAGGTCATCGAGCTGTTTCTGGACGAAGAGAGCCAGCATCTCGCCGGCCTCAGCGACTTCATCGGAAAGCCGATTTCCCTGCAGGCCGAAGCTGCGATCGGCCAGGGACAGTACGACATCGTGTTGCTCTAGCTCGCCCCAGGTCGCTGCGCACTTCGTGTCGCGACTCCCACTCCCTGACCGGGGGCAACATCAGCGGCCCGACAAAGCCGGTTCCGCGATGTTTCTGGAATCGAGGGTCAGATCGTGGGTTCTTTTTCTGAAGGGGCTGTGCGAATGGCGTTGTTTTGCAGGCGGGCGTACAGGCCATCGAGCGCCATCAGTTGCGCGTGGCTGCCTTGCTCCGACACGCGGCCGCGCTCCATGACGACGATGCGATCGGCGTGCTGGATCGTGGAGAGGCGGTGCGCCACGATGAGCGTGGTGCGGCCTTGCATCAAGCGCTGAAGGGCGTCTTGCACCAGGCGCTCCGACTCGGTGTCGAGGGCCGAGGTGGCCTCGTCGAGAAGCAGAATCGGTGCATCTTTGTAGAGTGCGCGCGCAATGGCCAGTCGCTGGCGTTGACCGCCCGACAGTTGCGCCGCGTTGTGGCCGAGCACGGTATCGATGCCCTGGCTGAGGCTGTCGATGTGCGACTGCAGGTTCGCCGCGACGATGCAGCGCTGAACCTTGTCACGGTCGATGTCGCCGCCGAGCGCGACGTTCGCGGCCAGCGTGTCGTTCAGCATGACGACGTCCTGGCTCACCATCGCGAATTGCGCGCGCAGGCTCGACAGCTGCCATTCGCCGATGTCGTGGTCGTCCAGCAGCACCTTGCCCGCACTGGGCAGCACGAAGCGGGGCAACAAATTGACGAGCGTGGTCTTGCCCGACCCTGAGGGCCCGACAAAGGCCACGACCTCGCCTGGCTCGATCGTCAGGCTGAGCCGGTCGATGGCAGAGGCTTCGTCGTCGCCGCGGTAGCTCACTCGCACGTCTTTCAGCTCGATGCGGCCGCGCGCGCGATCGGCGGTGTAGCTGCCTTGCGTCTCCGAGGCGATGTCGTCGATCAGCGCCAGCCCGCGCTCCAGTGCGGCGAGGCCGCGCGTGATCGGGTTGGCCATGTCGGCAAGCCGGCGGATCGGCGCGATCAACATCAGCATGGCCGTGATGTAGGCGACGAAGCCGCCGACAGTCAAACCTTGCTCGCCGCTTTGCCACAGCGCGATCATCAGCACCACGGACAGCGCGACGGACGCGAGCAACTGGGTCAAAGGCGTCATCGCGGCCGATGCGATGGTGGACTTCACGGCAAGGCGGTTCAGCTTCTGGCTCAGGGCCTCGAAGCGCTGCGCCTGGCCGGCTTCCGCGCCGTGCAGACGCACCATGCGGTGGGCGAGCACGTTTTCTTCGACTACGTAGGCCAAGTCGTCTGTAGCTTGCTGACCAAGGCGCGTCAGGTGGTAGAGGCGCTTGGAAAACACCTTCATGATCCATGCGACGCCGGGTACCAGCACACCGACGATGAGCGTCAGTTTCCAGTTCAGATAGACAAGGTAAAAGAGCAGGGCGACCAGCGTGAAGCCGTCGCGCGACAGCCCCAGCAGCGCCTGCACCAGCAGCATGGCGCCAGTCTGCACCTCGTACACGACCGTGTTCGACAGTGCGCTGGCCGACTGTCGGGAGAACAATGCCAGCTCTGCCGCCAGCACCCGGTCGAACAGCACGCGGCGCAACCGCTGCATTCCCTCGTTGGCGATACGTGCCAGGGCGTACTGCGAGACGAACTGCGCCAGTCCGCGCACCGCAAACAGCGAAATGAGCACGACCGGAACGGTCCACAACGCGAGCTGCCCGCGCGAAAAACCGCGGTCCAGCAGCGGCTTCAAAAGCGCCGGCATCAACGGCTCGGTGAGTGCCGCGATCAAGGCGGCGACGACCCCGATGGTCCACCAGCGACGAGACTCTCCGAACCAGGTCATGAGCCGCGAAAGACGGCGCATCAAGGGGGCACGCACGGTGGCGTCCAAGGGGGCGGAAGACATGGCGGCGGATTCTACGGGCGTGAACTGTTGACTCTTTATGAGTTCCTCCATGGGTCCTCATTGACGTTACTCCCGTTGACATCCACCCTTTTGCCAATGTCCACAAGGGGCGCTCACGTTTTGTGACGACCCCTTCGGAGCTATGTGTACCATTGAGCCTCGCTTCAGATCGGGGAAACTTTTGCCCCGGAAACTTCTCCGAACTGCATGAACAAGCCGTTGCCAGCTCTTATTTCGACTTCTTCTTCATCCTCGTTCACCGCACGTCGCACCTTGATTGCGGCTCTCGCTGCCTCTCCCGCGCTCTCCGCTCTTGCGCAGTTCCGGGTCGAAGTGTCGGGCGTCGGCCTGACGCAGCTGCCCATTGCGCTCGTCCCTTTCAAAGGACAAGACGCCTCCCCGCAAAAAATCTCCACCATCGTTCAGGCGGATCTCGAGCGCAGCGGCCAGTTCCGCGGTGTCGATGCGTCGGGCCAGGCGCTCGACGAAACATCGCGGCCTGACCTTACTTTGTGGCGTCAACGTACGGCCGACTCGCTCGTGGCCGGTGGCGTGACCAAACTCGCCGATGGCCGCTACGACATCAAGTTCCGCCTTTGGGACGTGGTGCGGGGTGCGGACCTCGGTGGCCAGAGCTATACCGTGCCACAAGGCGACTTGCGCCTTGCATCGCACCGTATCGCCGACTATGTCTACGAAAAGCTGACCGGCGAAAAAGGCATCTTCTCGACGCGCATCGCCTACGTGACCAAGGGCGGCAGCCGCTACACCTTGTGGGTGGCAGATGCCGACGGCGAGAACGCCCAGGCAGCGCTCGCGAGCCCCGAGCCCATCATTTCGCCGTGTTGGTCGTCCAATGGACAACAGCTCGCCTACGTTTCGTTCGAGTCGCGCAAGCCGGTGGTCTACGTGCACAACGTGGCGAGCGGGCAGCGGCGGCTGCTGGCCAACTTCCGCGGCTCAAACAGCGCCCCGGCATGGGCGCCCGATGGCAATTCGCTGGCGGTGACGCTGAGCCGTGACGGCGGCTCGCAGCTCTACACAATTGCTGCGAGCGGTGGCGAGCCGCGCCGGCTGACGCAGAGCAACAGCATCGATACCGAGCCCGTGTATTCGGCCGACGGCAGTACCATTTACTTCGTCAGCGACCGTGGCGGCGCACCGCAGATCTACAAGATGGGTGCCAGCGGCGGAAGCCCGACACGGGTCACGTTCAGCGGCACCTACAACATTTCTCCGTCCATCAGCGCCGATGGCCGGTGGTTGGCCTACATCTCCAGGGTGGGTGGTGCGTTCAAACTCCACGTGATGGAGTTGTCGACCAGCACGGTGAACGCGATTACCGACACCGCAGCCGACGAGAGCCCGAGTTTTGCTCCCAACAGTAAGCTGATCGTCTATGCAACGCAGCTTCAGGGCCGCGAGGCGCTGATGACCACCACGCTGGATGGAAAAATTAAGGCACGCCTTGCGGGGCAAGCGGGCGACATCAGAGAACCGGACTGGGGTCCGTTTCAAAAGCAATGATTAACTTGAGGAGTTCGAAAATGTTGAAACGTACGATTTATTCGCTGGCCATCGTGGCTTTGATCGCAGGCTGCTCGTCTGGCACCAAGCTGAACGACGCACCCGTTGTCGACCGCACTGGTGGCGGCATGGGACAGGGCTCGGCGAGCGGCGTGGCACCTGTCACGATCGATCCGAACGCGCAGAACGCGCAAGGTCCGGTCGGAGTCGCACGGATCATCTATTTCGACTACGACAGCTACACGGTTAAGCCCGAGTACCAGGCGCTCATCGATGGTCACGCACGCTTCCTGAAAGCGAACGCACAGCGTCGCGTTTCCATTGAAGGCCACACAGACGAGCGCGGTGGTCGCGAGTACAACTTGGCGCTGGGTCAAAAGCGCTCAGAAGCCGTGCGTCGCTCGCTGGTGCTTCTGGGAGTGAATGATGCCCAAATCGAAGCGGTGAGCTTCGGCAAAGAAAAGCCGGCTGCAACTGGCACCGGCGAAGCGGTGTACGCGCAAAACCGCCGCGCTGAAATCTTCTACAAGTGATCATGCGCAGTGTTGTCATGCGGCACGCGCTCGCCGCTGCGGCGTTGGCATGCGCGTCGCTTGCATCGGTCGGCGCGCATGCTGCGCTGTTCGAGGATGACGAGGCGCGCCGCGCCATCTTGGACTTGCGGCAGCGCGTCGAAGCGATGCGCGAGGCCACCAACCAACGGCTCACTGACGAAAACGGTCAATTGCGGCGCAGTCTGCTCGATCTGCAGAGTCAGATCGAGGCCATGCGCGGCGACCTCGCTCGCATGACCGGCCAGAATGAACAGCTCACCCGCACCCTGTCCGACATGCAGCAAAAGCAGACGGACGTCGACGATCGTTTGAAGAAGAGTGAACCCTCGACCGTTGCAGTCGACGGACGCGAGTTCACCGCTGACCCTAAAGAAAAAGCGGAGTTCGACGCGGCACTCGGCGTCTTTCGCGGTGGTCAGTTCGCGCAGGCTCAAACGGCTTTCGCCGGCTTCGTGAAGGCCCATCCGCAAAGCGGCTACAACCCGTCGGCCTTGTTCTGGTTGGGCAATGCGCAATATGCGACGCGCAACTACAACGAAGCGATTGCCAATTTCCGGTCGATGCTGTCTCTGGCGCCCGATCATGCGAAGGCGCCGGAAGCCGTGCTGTCGATCGCCAATTGCCAGATCGAGCTCAAAGACACCCGCGCGGCTCGCCGCACGCTGGAAGACTTGACCAAAGCCTATCCGCAGTCCGAAGCCGCTCAGGCTGGACGCGAGCGCCTGGCGCGCTTGAAATAGGCGGGACTTGCCGTTGGGCGCTTCGATTCCACTCGACGTTGTAGTTCAGATCGTGCCCAAGGCCTTGGTTGAGGACAAGCCTGATCTGGTACGTCGATTCGGCGGGCTCGACCGACTTTATGGCGTCACTGGCGCCGCGCGAATTCGCAATGCGCATGTCGTCGTCACCGGCATCGGTGGCGTCGGTTCTTGGGCTGTCGAGGCGCTGGCGCGCAGCGGCGTCGGGCGGCTGACGCTCATCGATCTCGATCACATCTCCGAGTCGAACATCAATCGTCAGATTCATGCGCTGACCGGCACGCTGGGACAGGCCAAGGTCGAAGCGATGCGGGACCGCATTGCCAGCATCAATCCCGAATGCAAGGTGTACACGGTCGATGACTTCGTCGAGCCCGACAACTGGCTTGCTCTTTTCGATGCAGCACAGACGGCACAGGGACCGGTGACGGCACTGATCGATGCTTGCGATCAGGTCCGCGCCAAGGTGGCGATGGCGGCGTGGGCACGGCGTCATGACAGCAGAGACTTCAACGAGGCCGGCGCACGCTTCGTCACGGTCGGCGCTGCAGGCGGCAAGCGCATGGCGCACCGGGTCGACATCGAAGATTTGGCACTCGTCACGCACGACCCCTTGCTGGCCCAGTTGCGCCAGCGACTTCGCAAAGAGCATGGCGCGCCTCGCGAAGGTAAGAAGATGGGCGTGAACTGCGTGTTCAGCCGCGAGAGCGTGGCGCCGCCCGACGCCTCATGCGCGATAGACCAAGGTGCCGACAGCGACGGCACTCTCAACTGTCATGGATACGGTTCCGTCGTGACCGTCACTGCGACTTTCGGTCAATGCGCGGCTGGGTGGGTTCTCGACGAAATTGCCCGCGGCGGCAAGCTATAATCAAGGGCTTTGCTGGACCCCGCCGGCAAAACAGAAAAGCTCAGTCCGGGACGTTAGCTCAGTTGGTAGAGCAGCGGACTTTTAATCCGTTTGTCGTGGGTTCGACCCCCGCACGTCCCACCAATTTCCCCGTACAGGGGCGTCAAAGCCTGCTATTTAATCGATAGCAGGCTTTTTCTTTGGGTTCGAAGAGCACAAAGAAACTCCAACGAGTCCGTTTGCGCGCCTGATGGTCAAGGGTCAAGCAACCTGGTCGTCATCCTTCGAAGAATGCGTCGGAGAAGCAATGGCCGAAATGATGCCTATGGCACTGGCACGCAGCAACTCTGACTTGAGTGCCGCTTCGAGCACGCTGCGAGCCGTCTCTGGCTGTTCATGGTCGTATTCGTCGTCGAGCTCGCAGTGCAGGTAGTAGTCCACCCGCTCCATGAGACGCTCGACCGATGCTGCAAGGTCCGATTCATTCATTGGCTTTTCCCGTTCCTCCGATTGAGCTGCGCAGAAGGAACAATTTTGTCTCTGGTTACTTTTCTACTTATCGAGTTGACCAGTACCTGACTGACGCAAGTGAGTCTGTCGCGGATATACCGCATACACAAGGGTGTATTTCACACCAGTTCCCGTTGTCAGGCCCGCACGTTGGCGACCGCTACGCTTGCAGGATAAGCCACGCAAGGATTTGAGTACGAAAGTTCTGCAGGCGTACTCGCTTGCACGCGCATCCGCCCACGCGAGTTCAGTGCAGGTTGATCGTCGACCCAAGCGTGCCGCGAGACGACGGCGGCAACAGGTGCTGCACCGACAACGCTACCTTCACGCAATCCTTGATGTGCTGCTCGCCGAGCGCGCGCAAGGCTGCGTAGCCCAGCGCAGCCGACACGATCTGGCCGGCCAGCGGCACGTATTTGGTCGCCTGTTTGATCGTCAGCCGCATCCCGGCATGGCGCGCCAGCAAGAGCAGCAGATCGCGCGTGACGAGTCGTCCTATCAACAACGCGCCGACGGCGGCGGCCGCCTTTTGAATGCGCTCGCGCTTGTGCGGCGCCAGGTTTTCGATCTGCGTGACCGACAGGCCGAACTCAGCGCTGATCTGGGGCACCAGTCGTGACAGCAGCGCGGCGTCGGCGGCCCAATCGACGCCCGGCAGCGGCACGGCGCTCGCCGCTGCGGCGAGCAGCGCCTTGCGTGCCAGCAGGCGGCGGCTGCGCTGTACCGCCGCGATCAGGTCGGCGTTGCCTTTGGCGAGTTCGAGGGCGGAGGGCATGGATGCTGTTCCTTCGTCGTGACCGTCGTGATGCCGCTCAGGCCACCAGCCCCTCGAGTTGATCCGACAGCGACAGCCAACGCTCTTCGAGCTTGGTGATCTCTTCGTTCACCGCTTTCAGGCGCTTGCCGGCGTCCGCCATGTCCGCGGCTTTGCCTTGCTTCGCCATTTTTGCTTCGAGCGAAGTCTTCTCGGCGCCGGCTGTCGCCAGCTTCTCGTCGACTTGGGCCAGCTCCTTGCGGATCGGCTTGGTCTGGTCGACACGCGCCGGCGCTGCAACGATCGGCTTGACGGCAACCGCCGCTTCGCGCGTGGCGACCTTGGCTTCTTCGCGCTGCCGCTTGGCTTCTTCGAAGAGGTAACGCTGATAGTCGTCCAGGTCTCCGTCGAAGTCGGCAACGGCGCCACGGCCGACCAGCCAGAACTCGTCGCAGACCGAACGCAGCAGTGCGCGGTCGTGGCTCACCAGCATCAGCGTGCCTTCGAATTCGTTGAGGGCGACGGCCAATGCTTCGCGCGTGGCAAGGTCCAGGTGATTGGTAGGCTCATCGAGCAGCAGCAGGTTGGGGCGCTGCCACACCATCATCGCCAGCACCAGACGTGCTTTTTCGCCGCCGCTCATGGTGCCGACCGCCTGCTTGACCATGTCGCCGCTGAAGTTGAAGCTGCCCAAAAAGCTGCGCAGGTCTTGTTCGCCGGTGCGCTCCTTGACCGCGCTGCCGAGCTCGCGCGCCATGCGCATCATGTGTTCGAGCGGATTGTCTTGCGGGCGCAGCACATCGAGTTCTTGCTGCGCGAAGTAGCCGATGTTGAGGCCCTTTCCTTCGGTCACTTCGCCGGCCAGCGCGCCCATTTCGCGCGCGATGGTCTTGACCAGCGTCGACTTGCCCTGGCCGTTGGCGCCCAGGATGCCGATGCGCTGGCCAGCCTGCACCGAACGGCTCACATCCGTCAGGATGGTCTTGGGAACGTCGTCCACCACATAGCCGAAGCTCGCCTTGCTGATCGACAGCATCGGATTCGGGATGTTGCCCGGCTCCTTGAATTCGAACGTGAAGTCAGCTTCAGCCAGCAGTGGTGCGATCTTTTCCATCCGCTCCAGGGCTTTCACACGGCTTTGCGCCTGCTTGGCCTTGCTGGCTTTCGCCTTGAAGCGGTCGATGAACTTCTGCAAGTGCGCGATCTTGTCCTGCTGCTTGCCGAATGCCGTTTGCTGAAGTGCCATTTGCTCGGCGCGCAGCGTCTCGAAGGCGCTGTAGTTGCCGCCGTAACGTGTGAGCTGTGCGTTGGCGATGTGCAGCGTCACGTCGGTCACCGCATCGAGGAATTCGCGGTCGTGGCTGATGACGATCATCGTGCCCTGGTAGCGCTGCAGCCAGGCTTCGAGCCAGACCAAGGCGTCGAGGTCCAGGTGATTGGTCGGTTCGTCGAGCAGCAGCAAATCGCTCGGGCACATGAGGGCCCGCGCGAGTTGCAGGCGCATGCGCCAGCCGCCCGAAAAGCTGTTGACCGGCCCGTCGAGCTCATGGGTCTTGAAGCCCAGGCCCTGAATGAGCGCCTGCGCGCGCGGCACGGCGTCGTGCTCGCCCGCATCGGCCAGGTCGGTGTACGCGTGCGCCAGTTCCATGCCGATGTCGGCATCGTCCGGATTGGCTTCGTAGGCGGCCTCGATGGCGGCCAGGGTGTTGCGCACTTCGACCAGCCGCGTATCGCCGCCGACCACGAAATTGGTGGCGGACTCATCGGTCTCGGGCATGTCCTGCGCGACCTGCGCCATGCGCCATTGCTTGGGCACATAGAAGTCGCCGCCGTCTTCGTGCAGCGTGCCGTTGAAGAGCGCGAACAAGGTCGACTTGCCGGCGCCGTTGCGGCCGACCAGCCCGACTTTTTCGCCCGGGTTGAGGTTGACGGTGGCGCCGTCGAGCAGCTTCTTGGCGCTGCGACGTAAAACGACGTTTTTAAGAGTAATCATTGACTCGGCGAAATTAGGCCCAGGGCTTCGACCGCGGCCAGCACCGTGGCGGTCTGGGTGTCGTGGGCAAGAATGAAAGGATCGCCGTAGATCGTTTCGTCAGGAAACTCGGTGATCAACGTCAGGGCGGGGCCCGGACGGTTGACCTCGCTGATCGTGCAGGCCGTGCCATGGATGACTTCGAAAGGAAGATCGCCGGCGTGGGCATTGTAACTGGCGAGCTGTTTTTCGTTGAATGCGACCAACGCTGGCCGTGTAGCCAGTTGCTTGCAGACGTGCGTCGCCAGCTGCCGTGCGCGCTCGGCCCAGCCGGCGTGGTGGCGCACGATCAGGAAGAAGCCCTTTGGAATTGTCCACGCCCCGAAGCTGCGCGGGATGTAGCCGCTCAGGGGCCGAGTCCATTCGTGCGCCGGATAGCCGTGCAGGTTGATGTGCAGATCGGCACCCGACAGCGTGAGCGCCTGGTGCCTCGCCGCGCGCTCGTACCAGGGCGCCGCGTCGCGATATTCGAGGTCGTCGCCCAGCGCGGTATAGCGCGCGGCATGGTGCATGTGGCGCGGCGCGTGGGCGCACAGCTCGCGGTGGAGCGCGTAACCGTCGGGGTTTTCCAGCGGAATGAGCGCGAAGTGCGCATCGGGTTGCTGCGCGAGTACCTTGGCTGCGCGCAGTGCGCCGACCACACCTGAGGTCTCGTTGGCGTGCTGCGCGCCGCTGATGATGACCGCGGGCCCGGTGCCCGCGCGATAGACGCCAGCAACCGTGCGGCCTTGCCGCGTCGTGGCTTCGAAGCGTTGACCGGCGATGCGGCTCAGCTCTGCCGCGATGCGGGCGGGCGCCAGCGGCGCAACCGATTCAGCAAGCGGCACATCGCCACAGCCGGTTCTGGAGCCGATCGCCGAGGTGGCGACATCTGCGGCTGTCTCGGTAACCGCGGCGATTTTTGGATAGCTTTCGACCGCCACACGAAGTCGAATCGCGTCGCTGCTCGAACGCACGTCCGGCACGATCTGTCCGGGCTGCATGCGGCGGTCGCCCTCCGGCCGCCCGCTGCGATGCTGAAAGATTTCCATCAATGAAAAGTACAGGTCTTCGTGCAGCGCCTCTTGCGTGTCGAGGAAGCCAGTTTCCTGCGGCGGCGCGTAGTGGATGCCGCGCAGGTCGACGCGGACGTCGAGCCGTTCGAAGTACGGCTCGGTGCCGGGCCACGCGTGGCCCTGAACGCACTCGATGGCGCGCCGAAAAAGCGCTTCGTAGTCGGATTCGCGGCGGCCTTCTGTGATGCTGCCGTCGCGATGTTTCACGCTCAGCCACGCGGTCGGCGAGAGCAGCGTTTCGCCTAGCGCGTCGACATGCACCCGATTCGGCGCGAACACGGTGTCACTGCGGCGGACGCCGTTGTGCCAGCGCAGCTCGACCCGGTATTGCGGCGTGCCGGCGACAACCGCCTGCGGCTCCATGTGAAGTTGAGCGCCGGCAACCATGTCGACCAGTGGGTAAGCCTCCAGCGCGAAGCGGCGCGGCGGCGCGTTTGGATGCACCGGGTAGTGAACCACCACCTGCGCCAGGTCGTTGCAATCGACGTGTTCCAGAAAGTGATGGACCAGCGGCTTGTAGGCGCTCATAAAGCGTGCGCAGATGCCACCCGCCGCGAGCTGCTGCTCGGCCGCGCGCCGGGCGGCAGTGCCTTCAAAGAGCCAGCCCTCTACGGACTCTGCCGGCTCAACGGACGAGGCCGGCTTGGCGCCTTTCGTTCCGGCAAGCAACTCGCCCACCCACACGTCGAGTGTGCGAGGCAGTTCGATTTCCAGAAGTACGGTCATGTTCAGAGTCGCCTCGTTCGCAAATCCAAGCCGGCGCCGCAGAGCGGGGCGCCGGACAAAAGATCAGTGCAAGTCGCGGACCAGCGTCTCGCGCGTCAGCAGCAATACCTGGTCTTCACCGGCCGAGGTTTCCAGCCACACGGCCTGCAGCCTCGGGAACGCTGCTTCGAAATGCGTGCGCTCGTTGCCGATTTCAAGCACCAACACAGCGCTCTCGCTCATCTTTGCGGGCGCGGTCTCGAACAGCGTGCGAATGAAATCCATGCCGTCGGCGCCTCCGGCCAGTGCGAGTTCTGGCTCGGCACGGTATTCCGCCGGCAGCGCTTCCATGCTGGAGGTGTTGACGTAGGGCGGGTTGCAGAGGATCAGGTCGAACGGCCCGGTCACGCCGGTCAGTCCATCGGAGGCGACCAGCGTGATGCGTTCGTCCAGCGCGTGCCGCGTCACGTTGATGGCGGCGACTTCGAGCGCTTCGGTGGAAATGTCCGCGGCGGTAACGGAGACGTCCGGGTACGTCATTGCCGCCAACACGGCCAGGCTGCCGTTGCCGGTGCACAAGTCGAGCAACCGCTGCGTGTGCTCGCCGAGCAAGTAATCGATGCTGCCATCGACGATCAGCTCAGCGATGAAGCTGCGCGGCACGATGGCACGCTCGTCCACGTAGAACGGCACGCCTTGCAGCCACGCCTCCTTGGTGAGATAGGCCGCGGGCTGGCGCGTGTCGATGCGCCGCTGAAGCAGCGCCGCGACCTTGGCTTGATCGGCTGGCGACACAGCGCTATCGGCCACGGCGTCGAGGTCGTCGATCGGCAGCTGCAGCTGCCACAGCACCAGCCATGCCGCTTCGTCGAAAGCGTTGACGGTGCCATGTCCGAAGGCGACGCCGGCGTCGGCCAGCTGCGTTGCGCCGGCTTCCACCAGCTCGATCACGCTGCGTACGGACTGCATCGGCTGCATCAAGAGAGCGACTTTTCGAGCCGTTCGAGCGTGCGCCGGTAGATGTTTTTCAGCGTCTCGATCGATGCGACGTCGATGTGCTCGTCGATCTTGTGGATGCTGGCGTTGACCGGCCCCACCTCGATCACCTGCTTGCAGATCTTGGCAATGAAGCGTGCGTCACTGGTGCCGCCGCTGGTCGACAGCTCGGTGGCGATGCCTGTCTCGTCGGCGATGGCGGCGCGAACCGCTTCGACCAAATCACCCGGTTGCGTCAAGAAGGGCAGGCCACCGATCGTCCACGCCAGCGTGTAGTCGAGCGCATGTGAATCGAGCACCGCATGCACCCGCTGCTGCAGCGATTCGACTGTGGACTCGGTCGAAAAGCGGAAGTTGAAGTCGATGACGGCAGCGCCCGGGATCACGTTCCCGGCACCGGTGCCCGAGTGAAAATTACTGACCTGCCAACTCGTCGGCTGGAACGATGCGTTGCCGGCGTCCCAGCCACCTGCGGTGTTGATGGCGACCAGCTCGGCGAGCGCTGGCGCGAACGCATGCACCGGATTCTTTGCAAGATGCGGGTAGGCGATGTGGCCCTGCACGCCCTGGATCGTCAGCTTGCCGCTCATCGTGCCGCGACGGCCGTTCTTGATCATGTCGCCGCAGCGCTCGACGGCCGTCGGCTCGCCGACGATGCAGTAGTCGATGACTTCACCGCGCGCAGCCAGCGCGTTGCACACGGCCACGGTGCCATCGACACCCGGACCTTCCTCGTCGCTGGTGATGAGTAACGCCAGAGAGACTCCCGGTTCGGGCACTGCTTTCAGAAACTCTTCGATCGCCACCACGAAGGCGGCGATGGATGTCTTCATGTCGCAGGCACCGCGGCCGTACAGCTTGCCGTCGCGATGGGCTGGCGTGAAGGGGTGGCTGGTCCACTGGTCGATCGGGCCGGTCGGCACCACGTCGGTGTGGCCAGCGAAGACCAGCGTTTTGGCTTGCTCTCCCGAAGACTTTGTAGCGGCAATCCGCTTCGCCCACAGATTGGTGACTCGAAAATTCGTCGGCCCGCTTTCAATCGTTTCGAGCGTGAAGCCGAGGGGCGCCAAACGCTCGCCGAGGATTTGCTGGCAACCGCCGTCTTCAGGCGTGACCGAGGGGCGTGAGATCAGGTGTTCGGCAAGCTGGAGGGTTCGGGACATCGAAATCGGAGTGGGGTTGAAAGCTTAGAAGCGGACGTCGAGCGTGATGTCGGTGAACGTCGGTTCATCGACCTGGTCGAGCAATGCGCGTTCGGCGGCGGGCGCCTTGGGCGCGTCGGCGTTTTGCAGACGCCACATCAGGTTGGTCGGCGAATCGGCTTGCGACAGGCCTTCTTCCCGCGACACGCGGCCTTCGTTGATGAGGCGGGCGATGTCTTCTTCGAAGGTCTGCGAGCCCTCGGCCATCGACTGCTCCATCGCTTCCTTGACGGCCGAGAAGTCGCCTTTTTCGATCAGCTCGGCCACCAGTGCGGTGTTCAGCATGACTTCGAGTGCCGGCACGCGAGAACCGCTCGGCTGGCGCAACAGGCGTTGCGCCACGATGGCGCGCAGGGCACCGCCCAGGTCGCCCAGCAACGTGGCTCGCACTTCGACCGGGTAGAAACTCAGGATGCGATTCAGCGCGCGGTAGCTGTTGTTGGCATGGAGCGTTGCGACGCACAGATGGCCCGACTGCGCATAAGCGATGGCCGCGGTCATCGTCTCGCGGTCGCGGATCTCGCCGATCTGGATCACGTCCGGCGCCTGCCGCAACGCGTTCTTCAATGCGATGTTGAGCGACTGCGTGTCGCTACCGACGTCGCGCTGGTTCACCATCGACTTCTTGTTGGTGTAGGTGAACTCGATCGGCTCTTCGACCGTCAGGATATGGCCGGTGGCGTTCTCGTTGCGGTAGTCGAGCATCGACGCCAGCGTGGTCGTCTTGCCGGCGCCGGTCGCGCCGACCATCAGGATCAGCCCACGCTTTTCCATGATGAGCGTCTTCAGGATGTCCGGCAGATTGAGGTCGGCAAAGCTCGGAATCGTCGAGGCGATGTGCCGCACCACCACCGCATAGGTGCCGCGCTGACGCATGGCGCTGATGCGGTAGTTGCCGGCGCCTTCGAGCGCGATCGCCATGTTGAGCTCGCCCATGCGTTCGAGCTCGGCGATGCGGCTTTCGTGCACGACTTCGGCCAGCAGATTGAGAGGCGCATCGGCTGGCAAGATCTGCGCGTTGATCGGCAGGCAACTCCCGTTGATCCGGATGAGCGCCGGCGAGTGCGCCGAGAGGTAGATGTCCGAAGCCTTGCGCTCGGCCATCAGGCGAAGAATGCGCTCCATCGTTCCGATCATCGAAATCTCCTCCGGCAGTTGTCGTGGCGGTTGTCGTTGAAAAAAGGGCTAGTCGCGCAGCAGGTCGTTGAGGCTGGTGGTCGAGCGCGTCTTGGCGTCGACCTTCTTCATGATGATGGCCGCGTAAGTGCTGTACTTGCCGCCCGGCTTGGGCAGGTTGCCGGCCACGACGACCGAGCCTGCGGGAACGCGGCCATAGCTGACGGTGTCGGTCGCGCGGTCATAAATCGGCGTGCTCTGGCCGATGAAGACGCCCATCGACAGCACCGAGTTTTCTTCGACGATCACGCCTTCGACCACTTCGGAGCGGGCGCCGATGAAGCAGTTGTCTTCGATGATGGTCGGACCGGCCTGCAAGGGTTCCAACACGCCGCCGATGCCGACGCCGCCCGACAAATGACAGTTGGCGCCGATCTGCGCGCAGGAGCCGACGGTGGCCCAGGTGTCGACCATGGTGCCTTCACCCACATAGGCGCCGATGTTCACGTAGCTCGGCATCAGGATCGCGCCCTTGGCGATGAAGCTGCCGCGACGGGCCACGGCCGGCGGCACGATGCGCACGCCCGCTTCTTTCAGTTCAGCGGCCGACAGGTGCGAGAACTTGGTCTGCACCTTGTCGTAGAAGCCGAGCGAGCCCGCCTGAATCTGCTCGTTGTCCTTGAGCCGAAACGACAGCAGCACCGCCTTTTTGATCCATTGGTGCACCGTCCACTGGCCGACACTCTCGCGCGTGGCAACGCGCAGCGTGCCGTTGTTGAGTTCGCTTATGACGTGCTCGACGGCGTCGCGCACTTCGGCGGGCGCGTCGGAAGGGGACAGGTTGGCGCGGTTGTCCCACGCGGCGTCGATGGTCTGCTGGAGTTGTTGGGTCATTGAAAGGAGCCTCGAAAGAAAAACGGTGGCCTCAGCGGCCTTTTTGAACGAACTGAACGATGCGGCCGGCGGCTTCGACGCACTCGGCGGTGTCTGCGACCAGCGCCATGCGGATGCGACCCCGGCCCGGGTTGCTGCCCTGCGAATCGCGTGCCAGGTAGCTCCCTGGCAAAACCGTCACATTGTATTGAGCGTACAGCGCCCGCGCGAAGCCTTCATCGTCGCCGGTCTGGTCGCCGTTCCAGGCGTCGGGCAGGCCGGCCCACAGGTAAAAGGCCGCGTCGGGCAAGCGCACGTCGAGCACGGCTTCGAGCAGCGGCGTCACCGTGGCGAACTTGCTGCGGTACAGAGCGCGGTTGTCGATCACATGCGTCTCGTCGCCCCAGGCCGCGATGCTGGCCGCGCCCACGGCACCGCTCATGGCGCTGCCGTGGTACGTCCGGTACAGGAGAAAGCTCTTGATGACGTCGACATCGCCGGCAACAAAACCACTGCGCATGCCCGGTACATTGCTGCGCTTTGACAAAGATGTCATGGCGATCAAATTCTTGAAGTCGGCACGACCCAACTTGGCAGCCGCCTCGAGTCCGCCGAGCGGCGGCTCGTCCCGGAAATAGATCTCGCTGTAGCACTCGTCTGACGCGATCACGAAGCCGTAGCGATCAGACAAGGCGAAGAGTTTCTTCCATTCGTCGAGCGGCATGACGGCACCAGTCGGGTTGCCAGGCGAACACGCGAAAACGAGTTGCGTGCGCGCCCAGATGTCGGCCGGAACGCTGTCCCAGTCGACCGCGAAGTTGCGTGTCGGATCGCTCGGCGCATACCAGGTTTCGGCGCCCGCCAGCAAGGCCGAGCCTTCGTAGATTTGATAGAACGGATTGGGCGAAATGACGATGGGCGCGGGGGAGCGTGTGCCGTCGACCACTGTTTGCGTGAGCGAGAACAGCGCCTCGCGCGTGCCATTGACGGGCAGAGCCTGCGTCGCCGGATCGAGCGTCACGCCGTAACGGCGCTGCAGCCAGTCGGTGAAGGCGGTCCGCAGCTTCAGGTCGCCCGCAGTCGCTGGGTAGGCAGACAGTGCGCCGAGACCCTGAGTCAGCGCGTCCTTGATGAACTGCGGCGTGCGATGTTTCGGCTCGCCGATGCCGAGGCTGATGGGCTTGAATGCCGGATTGGGAGTGACGCCTTCGAACAGCTTTCGCAGGCGCTCGAACGGGTAGGGCTGCAGTTTGGCGAGCAGGGGATTCATGGGTCGATCCTTACATCACAGCTTCTTTACCAACACAAGGCTCTTGCGATCCCAGTTGTACTTGCGCTTGCGCGCATCAGGCAGCCACTCCGGATTGACCTGCTCGAAGCCGCGCTTGATGAACCAGTGCATGGTGCGCGTCGTCAGCACGAAGATGCTTTCGAGCCCCATCGCCTTGGCGCGTTGTTCGACACGCTTCAGGATGCGCTCGCCGTCGCCTTGCGATTGAACGCTGGGTGACACCGTCAGCGCAGCCATCTCGGCAGTGCGTGCCTCCGGGTACGGATACAGCGCCGCGCAGCCGAAGATCACGCCGTCGTGCTCGATGACGGTGTACTGGCCGACGTCGCGCTCGATCTCCGTGCGGTCGCGCTTGACCAGCGTGCCGTCGCGCTCGAAGGGCTCGATCAGTTGCAGGATGCCGCCGATGTCGTCTGCTGTGGCTTCGCGCAGCGACTCCAGCTTTTCGTCGATCACCATCGTGCCGACGCCGTCGTGCACATACACCTCGAGCAGTAGCGCGCCGTCGAGCGCGAAGGGCAGGATGTGGTTTCGCTCGACGCCTGCCTTGCATGCCTTCACGCAATGCTGAAGATAGAAGGCCGTGTCGGTTGGCCGCTGTGCTGGCGGCAGCGAGGCCAGCAGCTTTTCAGCGGCGGCGAGCGGCAGTTCGGTGTCGATCGGGTTGTCTTCGCTCTCCGGCAGTTCGCTGTCCATGCGAATGCCCGGAACCTCGGTCAAGAAGATGAGCTTGTCGGCCTGGATCGAGATCGCCACGCTGGTCGCGACCTCTTCCATCGTCAGGTTGAAAGCTTCACCTGTCGGCGAAAAACCGAAGGGCGACATCAGCACCATCGCGCCGAAATCCAGCGTGCGGCGGATACCGACCGCATCGACCTTGCGCACCAGCCCCGAATGCTTGAAGTCAACGCCGTCGACCACGCCCACGGGGCGGGCCGTGATGAAGTTGCCGGAGATCACACGCACCGTGGACCCGGCCATCGGCGTGTTGGGCAGGCCCTGGCTGAAGGCGGCTTCGATCTCGTAGCGCAGCTGGCCGGCAGCCTCCTGCGCCGAATCGAGCGCAACCTCATCGGTGATGCGCATGCCGTGCGAATACCTGGCTTCGTGCCCCTTGGCGCGGAGCTGCTCGTTGACCTGCGGCCGAAAGCCGTGCACTAGCACGACCTTGACGCCCATCGACTGGATCAGCGCCAGGTCCTGCGCGATGTTCTGCAGCTTGCCCGCAGCGATCGCCTCGCCTGCCAGCGCCACCACGAAGGTCTTGCCCCGATGCGTATGGATGTAGGGCGCCACCGAACGGAACCAGGGCACGAAGGTGAAATTGAAGACAGTGGACATTGAAGGGTAGGCGGTGCGAAGCAGAAGCCGATTTGGCCGGGCGCAAGATAATCGGCGATTTTCCCCGAACTGCCCGCCTTGTCGTTGCCTCTACTGAAGATCGAGTTCCCCGAATCGCTGCCGGTGTCTGCCCGGCGCGACGAAATTGCCGCTGCCATCGAGGCGAACCAGGTCGTGATCGTGTGCGGAGAGACCGGCTCGGGCAAGACCACGCAGCTGCCCAAGATCGCCTTGCTGCTCGGCCGCGGCAAGCTGAACAAGCCGCCGGGGCAGGGCAAGCTCATCGGCCACACGCAGCCACGACGGATTGCAGCCAGCTCGGTGGCCAAACGCATCGCCGAAGAGCTTAAGACACCGCTCGGCGACGTGGTCGGCTTCAAGGTGCGGTTTCAGGACCGGTTGAGCCGCGACGCCTCGGTCAAGTTGATGACCGACGGCATCCTGCTGGCCGAGACGCAGACCGATCCGTTACTGAAGGCCTACGACACGATCATCATCGACGAGGCGCACGAGCGGTCGTTGAACATCGACTTTTTGCTCGGCTACTTGCGCGAGATCCTGCCGCGGCGGCCCGACCTGAAGATCATCGTGACGTCGGCCACCATCGACGCGGACCGCTTTGCCACGCACTTTGCGTCGCGCAACGGGCCGGCGCCGATCATCTATGTCTCGGGTCGCACCTTCCCGGTCGAACAGCGCTACCGGCCGTACGAAGAGTCGCGCGAGTACGACCTCAACAACGCGATCGCCGATGGGGTCGACGAGCTCTGGCGCGATCCGCACCACGTCGGCGACATCCTGGTCTTCTTGCCGGGTGAACGCGAGATCCGAGAGGCGGCGGACTATCTGCGCGGGCATCTGAGCCACAGCCCGCTGATGCGCAATGCCGAGGTGCTACCGCTCTTTGCGCGCCTCTCGCCGGCCGAGCAGGACCGCATCTTCGACGGCCACACCGGGCGGCGCATCGTACTGGCCACCAACGTGGCCGAAACCTCGCTCACCGTGCCAGGCACGCGCTATGTCATCGATACCGGCACGGCGCGCGTCAAGCGCTACAGCTTTCGCAGCAAGGTCGAGCAGCTGCTGGTCGAGCCGATCAGCCAGGCGGCGGCCAACCAACGTGCCGGCCGTTGTGGCCGTGTCGCCGACGGCATCTGCATCCGGCTCTACGACGAAAAAGACTTCGAAGGTCGGCCGCGTTTCACCGACCCGGAAATCCTGCGCTCATCGCTGGCGGGCGTCATCTTGCGGATGAAGTCGCTTCGGCTGCGCGACGTGTCGGAGTTTCCGTTTCTCGAAGCGCCATCGCCGCGCGCGATTTCCGACGGCTATCAGCTGCTCAACGAGCTGGGCGCGGTCGACGACAACAACGAATTGACCGCGACCGGTGCTGAGTTGGCGCGCCTGCCGCTCGACCCGCGCGTCGGCCGAATGATTCTTGAAGCGCGGTCACGTGGCGCGCTTGAAGAGGTGCTGGTGATCGCGTCGGCCCTCAGCGTGCAGGACGTGCGCGACCGGCCGATGGAGGCGCAGCAGCAGGCCGACCAGGCACACGCCAAGTTCGACGACGAGAAGAGCGAGTTCAGCGGCTACCTGACGCTGTGGAAGTGGCTCGGCGATGCGCGCGGCGGCAATGCACCGATGACGCGCCGGCAGATGCACGGCAGTGAGACGAAGCGGCCCAGCGTCGCCGTGCTGTCGATCGCCCAGCGCATGGCCGCGCCGGCAGCGGTGAGTGCCGCGGAGGTCGCTCCGACCCACAAGCTCAGCAACCGCCAATACGAGCAGTTGCTGCGGCAGAACTTCGTCAACATACGGCGCGTTCGCGAATGGCGCGACACACATTCGCAACTGCTGACGGTCGTTACCGAGCACAAATGGCCGCTCAACCCGCAGCCGGCCAGCTACGACGCATTGCACCTGTCGATGCTGGCCGGACTGCTCGGCAATGTCGGCTGGAAAATGGAAGATCCGTCAGCGGGTTCAGGACAGTCCGGTGACTACCTGGGCGCGCGGGGCATCAAGTTCTATCCGCATCCGGGCGCGCACTTGCGCAAGAAGCCGGGCCGCTGGATCGTTGCGGCGGAGCTGGTCGAAACCACGCGACTTTTCGGTCGAGGCATCGCCAACATCGAGCCGCAATGGCTGGAAGAAGTCGGTGGTCATCTGCTGAAAAAGCAGCTGCTCGATCCGCATTGGGAGAAGAAAGGCGCGCAGGTGTCCGCGTTGGAACGCGCGACGTTGTACGGCCTGGTGGTGTACAGCGGTCGGCGCGTCGACTTCACTAAAGTCGACCCGGTGGCGGCCCGCGAAATCTTCATTCGCGAAGCGCTGGTCGGCGGGCAGTGGGAGAGCCGGTTTCCGTTTCTGGTCGCCAACCGCAAGCTGGTGCGCGAGGTCGAAGGACTGGAACACAAGGCGCGCCGGCAGGACGTGCTGGTCGACGACGAACTCATCTACGCGTACTACGACGCGCAGTTGCCGGCTGACGTGGCGAGCGGCATCACTTTCGAAAACTGGTACCGGCACGCTTCGCACGATCAGCCGCGCCTCTTGTATCTGACGCGCGACGAGCTGATGCGGCACACCGCAGCCGGCATCACGACGCAGTCGTTCCCGCCGACGGTGCGGCTGGGTGGTGTCGACTGCGCTGCGACGTATCTTCACGAGCCGGGCGATGCGAAAGACGGACTCACCGTCAGCGTGCCGCTCTTCGTGCTCAACCAGGTGAGCGAAGAGCGCTGCGAGTGGCTGGTCACCGGCATGCTGAAGGACAAGATACAGGCGCTGCTGAAGAGCCTGCCGCAGCGTCCGCGCTCGCGGCTGGTGCCGCTGCCCGCGACGGCGGAAAAGCTGCTCGAAGCGTTGTCGGTGCCCGAGGTGTTCGGTGCCGGCGCGCTGACGGATGTGCTGCTGAAGCGCGTGCGCGACATGACCAGCATCGATGTGATGCGCGCCGACTTCAAGCTCGACATGCTTCCGCCGCATCTGTTCATGAACCTGCGGGTGGTCGATGAGCATGGACGTCAACTCGGCATGGGGCGCAACCTCGGCGCACTGAAGGCCGAGTTGGGCGCTCAGGCGCGTGGTGCGTTCCAGGCGTTGGCCGGGCTTAATGTGAAGGTCACGACGGCGCCGGATGCTTCAGATGCGCGCGCCGGTGCCGGCAAGACGCCGACGGGAAAGGCCGAGCCGGGCGCTCGAAGCAGTGCGACGCCCACACCATCGCTGCCTGCAGGACAGCGCTACACGGCATGGACTTTCGGCGAGCTGCCGGAGTTGATGGAAGTCCGGCGCGGCTCGCAATCGCTGATCGGTTTTCCGGCGTTGCTGGATGCCGGCGACGCAGTCACCATCGAGGTCTTCGACGAACCAGCAGTGGCAGCGGCGAAGCACCGTGCTGGCTTGCGTCGGCTTGTGGCGCTGCAGCTGAAAGACGCGCTCAAGTACCTCGAAAAGAACATCCCGGATTTGCCGAAGATGGCGGTCGCGTACATGTCGCTTGGCACTGCCGACGAATTGCGGTTGCAAATCATCGAAGTCGCGCTCGATCGGGCGTTCCTGCAGGAGCCGCTGCCGACCGACGAGTTCGCCTTCAAGCGGCGCATCGAAGAGGGCCGCGGCCGCCTTACCTTGATAGCCAACGAAGTGGCACGACTGACGGGCATCGTCCTCGTCGACTATGCGGTGGCGGTGCGCAAGATCAAGGACACCAAGGTGCAGCCCGACGCCACGACGGACTCCGCGCAGCAATTGCAACGGCTGATGGGCAAGCGCTTTCTTGCCGACACGCCCTGGCCGCAATTACAGCACTTCGCGCGCTACCTGAAGGCCATCACCTTGCGGCTCGACAAGCTGCGTGCCGACCCGGCCCGCGACGCCGCCAAGTTGGCTGAGTTAAGGCCGCAGGAGCAGCGCTACTGGCGCCTTTTCGCCGAGCGCAAGGGGGTCACGGACGAGCGTATGAGCGAATTTCGATGGCTGCTCGAGGAGTTGCGCGTCAGCTTCTTCGCGCAGGAACTCCGCACACCGCAGCCGGTGAGCATCAAGAGACTCGACAAGGCCTGGACGCAACTGCATACGTGACGCCAAGTCGTGCAATGCAGCATCGAGCGCGCACAAAAAAGCCCGCCGGAGCGGGCTTCAGTGTCTTAGCGAGCCGCCTTCATATGCGGCCCATCAGCAGCAGCACGATGACCACGATCAGCACCAAGCCCAGGCCGCCGCTCGGGCCGTAGCCCCAATTGCGGCTGTGGCCCCAAGTAGGAAGGGCGCCAACCAGCAGCAGGATGACGAGGACGAGCACGATGAGCGAGACAGACATGGGGTTCTCCGAAGGGCATTAAAAAGAGCTCCAATGTTCTGTCTGCTATCCCCTTCGGCCTAGGGAATGCATCGCCTTTGGCAGTCAGGGGACGCCTACGAAACGTGTCAGAGCCTGGCGAGCCGATCGAGCGCGGTTTGGAGCGTTTCGTCTTTCTTGGCAAAGCAAAAGCGCACCACGCGCTGGTCGAATCCGTCGCCATAGAAGGCCGACAGCGGAATGGCTGCCACGCCGATCTCGCTGGTCAGCCATTGGCAAAAGTCGGCTTCGCCGAGGTCGCTGACTTCGCTGATGTCGACGCACTGAAAGTACGTGCCCGCGCTCGGCAGCAACTTGAAGCGGGTCTTTGCCAGGCCCGCGGCAAACAGGTCGCGTTTGTGCTGATAGAACGCCGGCAGTTCGAGGTAGGGCGCCGCGTCACCCATGAAATTGGCCAGCGCGTGCTGCATCGGCGTGTTGACCGTGAACACGTTGAACTGATGCACCTTGCGGAACTCGGTCGTGAGCACGGCCGGTGCCGCGACGTAGCCGACCTTCCAGCCGGTCACGTGATAGGTCTTGCCAAAGCTGCTCACGATGAAGGCGCGCGCCGCGAGGCCTGGAAAGCGGGCAGCACTCTGATGCAGCGCACCGTCGTAGACCATGTGCTCGTAGACCTCGTCGCTGATGAGCAGCACCTCGGTCGGCGCCAGCAACGCTTCGAGCTGGCGCATTTCGTATTCGGTCCAGACGGTCGCGCTCGGGTTGTGCGGCGAGTTGACAATGATGGCGCGTGTACGCGGTGTCATCGCGGCGGAAATCTTTTCGAAGTCGGGCCGGAAGGTGCCTGGCGTGAGGGGCACACGCACCACCGTACCGCCGGACAGCTCGATGTTGGGCACGTAGCTGTCGTAGCAAGGCTCCAGCACGATGACCTCATCGCCCGGTCGTACGACGGCCAGCACGGCGGTGATGATGGCCTGCGTAGCACCGGCAGTGACGGTGATCTCGCTCGCCGCGTTGTAGCTGTGGCCGTAAAGCGCCGTGACCTTGGCAGCGATCGCCTCGCGCAGTGTGGCGATGCCCGGCATGGGCGGGTACTGATTGTGGCCGGCCGCCATGGCTGCCGTCACGTCTGCGATCAGCTTTGGGTCGCAATTGAAATCCGGAAAGCCCTGACCCAGATTGACCGCACCCTTTTCAGCGGCCAATGCCGACATCACGGTGAAGATCGTTGTGCCGACCTGAGGTAGCTTGGTACCGACTTCAGGTGTGCGAAGAACAGCGCTCATAGTTCGTAGTCTTGATGATGGCCCGACAGGGCCTTGGCGATGAGGTTGCGGTCGAGCCGGTCGCTCAGCAACTCGGCAAATTTGAAGACGAAATTGCGCATGTAGGCGCTGCGCTTGAATGCGACCCGAGCGATGTTGGTGCCGAAGATGTGGCCCATCGGCTTGACCACCAAATCGGCATTGGTGTCGTCGCGCACCGCCATCTCCGCGACGATGCCGACGCCCAGGCCCAGGCGCACATAGGTCTTGATGACGTCGGAGTCGATGGCTTCGAGCGCGATGCGCGGGGTCAGCTTCTTCTGCGCGAAGGCCGCGTCGATGCGCGTGCGGCCGGTGAACGACGGGTGGTATGTGATAAGCGGCTCGGTCGCCAAATCTTCGAGCGACACGCGCTCCTTGGCTGCCAGCGGATGGTCCTTTGGCAGCACCAGCACGTGCTGCCACTCGTAGCAGGGCAGGGTGACGAGTTCGCTGTAGTCAGACAGCGATTCGGTGGCGATGCCGATCTCGGCGATCTCGTCGATGACCATGCGCGCCACCTGATCGGGCGAACCCTGGTGCAGGCTCATGTTCACCTTCGGATAGGCCTCGCGCAGCTTGGCGACCGGCACCGGCAGCACGTAACGCGCCTGGGTGTGGGTGGTGGCGATCGACAGCGTGCCGCTGTCTTCGGCGCTGAACTGCTCGCCGATGCGCTTCAGGTTGCCGACCTCGCGCATGATCAGCTCGATGCTGGCCAGCACATGCTGGCCCGGCTCGGTCACACGCTTGAGCCGCTTGCCGTGTCGCGCAAAGATCTCGACCCCGAGCTCCTCTTCGAGCTCGATGATGGCTTTGGAGACGCCGGGTTGCGAGGTGTGAAGCGCCTTCGCGGCCTCGGTCAGGTTCAGGTTACGCCGCACGGCTTCCTGCACGAACTTGAACTGGTGGAGATTCATAACAAATTCCGTCTTATTGTCGGATTTATTATGCCTTCTGCAATCTATGGAGCGTTGCGCAGGGTCAGCCGTGCAGGGCGATTTGCGCCAGCAGTTCGACGACTCGAATGTCTTCGCCGACCGCCGTTTGCAACGAAAACGTGACGCCGGGATGCGCGGCGCGCAGTCCATCGATCAGTCCCGGCAAGTCCTCGCGAACGTGCTTGCCGATGCCCAAGAAGAGCGGAACGATGCGCACGGCCTGTGCGCCTTGTGCGAGCAGCCCTGCGGCAGCTGTCGGCAAGTCGGGCGCCATCAGCTCAAGGTAGGCGCAAACCACCGGCGCACCCGGCGAGAGTTCGGTCATGCGCCGCGCGACGGCCTCGACCGGTGCGCGCCACCGCGCGTCTCTCGAGCCGTGCGCGAACAAAACAATGCCAGCTATAACCACATCGTTCATTCTTAACGCCTCAATACCAGCCATGTGAACGCTGCCAGCGACATCACGGAATAGATAAATCCCGGCGCTGCTGCCGTCATCCACGGCCACCAGTTGCTCAGGTTCCCCAGATAGCCGAAAACGTTGTTCAACATGAAGAAACTGATCCCGATCATCACGCCGCCGAACACGTAGCTCGTGATGCCGGCTTGCCGAAAGTGCAGATATGCGAAGGGCAGCGCCAGCACCACCATCACCAGACACGAGAGTGGATAGAACACTTTGCGCCAGAACTCGATTTCGTAGCGTTGCGCGGTCTGTCCGTTGGCATCGAGATGCCTGATGTACTCGAAGAGGTCGATGGTCGCCATGCGCTCTGGCTTGAGCAATGCGACCGACACCATCTCGTTGGTGAGAGTCGTCGGCCAGTGCATTTCAGGCATGTGCACCATGCCGATGCGGCCCTTGTCGACGGTGTTTCGCGTGTTGTAGTCTTGCTGCTCGACGTTGGTGAGAACCCACTCTTTGCCCACGACGCGCGCAGAGGCTGCAGATATTTGTTTGGCAATGAAGCCATCGGCATCGAATTCGAAAATGCGCGGGTTGGTCAAGGTGCCATCGCGCCGAATCGACGCGACATTGACGGCGTACGACTTGTCGTCGCGCCGTTCTTTCAGCCATGCACCGGTGATGCCGGCGGTCGCTATGTAACCCTGATAGCGTGCCTTCAGAAGTTGTGCCGTGCTGCCCGTGAAAGGTGCCACGTAATCGCCGATGGCAAAGGTAAGCACGACGAATCCAAGGCCCAGCACAAGCAACGTGCGCAAGGCGCGCCAGGGGCCCAGTCCGCTGGTGCGGAGGATCGTGTATTCGGAGCTTTGCGCGAGCCGCGCCATGACGAAAATCGTGCCGATCAATACCGCGATGGGCAGCAGCTCGTACAGATGTCCCGGGATTTGCAAAGTCACGAAAAGAAGCGCCTGCGGCAGGCCGTATCCCAGGCCCGTTTTACCGATTCCGGAAAGCTCGTCGACGAAGTCGAAGAAAAAGAACAGGCTCAAGAAGCCGAGGGTGACGAAAGCAACCGCCTTCAGCACTTCGGCGTAGATCAGGCGACGAATTGTTTTCACGTGGACGATGACGCAGACGAATGCGAGCGCGCAGGTGCAGGTTGGAACAGCCGTCGCAGGCTCCAGCTTTGATGGCGCGCTGACAGCCAAGTCAGGCTGATAGCCAGCACGCCGCCGTGCAGCGCCACCATGAAGCCGACGAAGCTGTAACGCCCCGACATCACCCAGCCCTGGCCAAGATTGATGAGGTTGTAATAGACGACGAATGCGAACAGCGCGAAGAGCAGGTTGCCGCTGCGGCCGACTCGCGGATTCACGCTCGAAAGCGTCAAAGCCAGCAGCACAAAGTTGATGCCAGCCAGCAGCATGCCGATGCGCCAGCCGAGTTCACCCATGTTTTCCGGCGTGGGTCGCGCCAACAACATGAGGGTGGGACGCGAACGCGCGGGAGCGTCATCGGCCGAGTCGGAGGTGTTGACTCCGGTTCGGGCGCCATAGGTCTTGAACTCGCTGATCTTGAGGCCCGAATTGTCGAGCGGGCGTTCGACGCGCTGGCCATTTTCCAGCATCAGATAGCGCGCCTTGTCGATGTCTTCCATATGGCCGCTTCGCGCCGACGTGACGATCTGCCGGCTGCGCTCGATCGATGAAATGAACACGTTGGATGCGGTGTCGGCATTGGGTGTGTCCTTGTCGATGAAGAAGACCCGCATGCGGCCCGCCGATTCGACGAACTCGCCGGGCGATACCCGCTCTATGTCGCTGCGGCGCTCGTACTGGGCGCGCATCCCCTGTGTCTGCGAATTGGCCCAGGGCCAGCCGACGAGCGCAAGCGCCAGGATGAGCAACAGCACCGGCCAGGCGAAGCTGAAGATCGGCTTCACGAAGTCCGCCAGACCCCGGCCGCTGGAAAACCAGATCACCATTTCGCTGTCACGGTACATGCGCGACAAGGTGCCGACGATCGAGACGAAAAGGCTCAGGCTAAGGATGGTCGGCAGGTACCCGAGCACCGTGTAACTCATCACGAGGAACACCTCGGATGGGTTGACACTGCCTTTGGCGGCCAACCCGAGCGTACGGATCAGCATCATGGTCATCACGATGGTGACCAGCACGACGAGTGTCGCGCCGAAGCTGCGAGACAACTCTCTACGTAGGGAGGAATGGAATAACATCGTCGAGGGAAAAAAAGGATTATGGACTTCCAACTCAAGACCCTCACCAGCAGCCTGGCTGCATCCGAAAAAGCCGACGCGCTTGTCTTCCTCGTGCCCGAGGGTGCCGTCGCGGACAACGATGCTTTGTCGGTCATCGCTGCCGCCGCGCGACTCGCCGGCGACTTCCCCGACAAGGCCGGCAAGCTGCTGAGCCTGTATCACCCGGTCGGCATTGCCGCGCCGCGCGTCGTCCTTGCGTCGATTGGCAACGGTCAGCCGGCGCAGGTTCGCAGCGCGGTGATCGCCGCAATCAACGCTGCGAAAGGCGTCGGCACCAAACGCCTGGTCATGGTCTTCGCGAAAGCGCCTGAGGCCGGCGCGCTGCACAGCGCGATGCTCGCCGCCGCCGATGCCAGCTACGTCTACACGACCACCAAGTCGAAGCCCGAGCCGCGCACGCTGCGGCATGTGACGCTCGGCGTGCCGGACGCCGCGTCGCTGGCCGGCGCATTTGCCGAAGCGAACGCGACAATCTCGGGCATCGAACTGGCCAAGGAGTGGGGCAACCGCCCGGCCAACTATTGCACCCCGACGATGCTGGCAGACGCCGCCAAAGAGCTGGCCGATCTGCCGCGCATCAAGTGCGAGGTGCTCGGCCCGAAAGAGGTCGCCAAACTCGGCATGGGCTCTTTTGCAGCGGTGGCGCAAGGCTCGTCGGAGCCGCTGCGCTTCATCGTGCTGCAGTACAGCGGCGGCGCCAAAGACGAAGCGCCCGTCGTGCTCGTCGGCAAGGGCATCACCTTTGACACCGGCGGCGTCTCGCTCAAGCCGGCTGCCGAAATGGACGAGATGAAGTTCGACATGTGCGGCGCGGCGAGCGTGCTCGGCGTGTTCCGCACACTGGGCGAACTCAAGCCGGCCATCAACGTGGTCGGGCTGATTCCTTCGTGCGAAAACATGAACGACGGCAAGGCGCTGAAGCCGGGCGATGTCGTCACGAGCATGAGCGGTCAGACCATCGAAGTGCTGAACACCGATGCAGAAGGGCGCCTCATCCTGTGCGACGCGCTGACCTATGCGAAGCGCTTCAAGCCGGCGGCGGTCATCGACATCGCGACGCTCACGGGCGCTTGCGTTGTCGCATTGGGTGGCGTGCGCAGCGGCTTGTTTTCACCGGACGACGTGTTGGCGAAGGCGCTTGAAACCGCCGGCGAGCAATCGCTCGACCGCTGCTGGCGCATGCCGCTCGATGACGAATACGCCGAGGGCCTGAAGACCCACTTTGCAGACGTCGCCAATATCGCGGGCCGCGCCGGCGGTGCGGTGACGGCGGCCAAGTTTTTGCAGCGCTTCGTCGACGGGTTTCCATGGGCCCATCTGGACATTGCCGGCAGTGCGTGGAAGAGCGGCGCCGCCAAAGGATCGACCGGTCGGCCGGTCGGCTTGCTGGTGTCTTATCTGGTCAGTCGCGTCGGCATGTCGATCGCAGCCACGCCGGCTGTGGCGCCGCGCAAGGCCGGCCGCAAAGCGCGTCCTGGCGCTTGATTCTTCCGATCTGTCAAACGATCGCCGCGTGACCGAAATCGACTTTCATTTCAACGCGCCGAACAAGGTGCACCACGCCTGCCGGCTGTTGCGCAAGGCCGTCGGCAAGCACGATGCGAGGCTTGTGGTGGTGGCGGATGCCGCAACGCTCGATGCGATCGATGCTGCGCTGTGGGACTTTTCGGCAGTCGACTTCGTGCCGCATTGCCGGGCAGACAGTGCACCGCACGTGGTGGCGCGCTCGCCCGTGGTGCTCATGGGCGCCGACATGGGGACGCCGCCCCATCGACAGGTGCTGGTCAATCTGGGCAACGCGTTGCCGATTGGATTCGAGCGTTTCGATCGACTGATCGACATCGTTAGCAGCGATGCACAAGACCGGCAACTGGCACGTGCGCGCTGGCGGCACTATGCCGACCGCGGTTATTCAATCAAGCGGCACGACTTCGGGGAGGCAACTGCCTGATGGCCAGCAACCAGCGCACGCCGCCGCGCTTCGTGCCGACGCTGACCACGGTGCTCGACATGCCTGATGAGCCGCGCGCGCTGCCATCGCCGCTTCCGCTGCCCCTGATGTCCGAAGAAGAGGCACAGCACACGCCGTCGGCGGAGGCACGCCAGGCCGCGATTGCAACGGCGATGGTCGGTATCGCCGCGGACGTGGCGCAGACAGCGGATGAGGCGTACGTAGCCGAGCCGCCTGCGCCCATCGCTTTGGACGCAGCCTCCAGCCCGCCGCCGGAAAACCGAATCGCCATCGATGTCCATGCCTTGTCGGACGCCGATGCGTTCGGCCTCGAAGAGCAATTGATGCACCGCGTGCTGCAGCGTATCGACCTGTCATTGGAGGAGCGTTTGAGCGACGCGGTGTCAGCTGCAGTTCAGCAACAGCTCGATGCGATGGTGCCGCGCTTGCGAAGCGAAATTGAAGGCGTCTTGCGTTCGCTGGTGGTCGAGGCGCTGTCGAAAGAGCTTTCCGACAACACAGGGTCTGTGCCAGCCTTCGGCCCACAATCCGTCGGCTAAACTGCGCGCCGGGTCGGCTGGCGCAGGGGCGTCCCCGGTCCGCGGCGCGAAACTTGCTGAATAAATTTGTCGGATTTCCCGCCCGGATCGAAAGACCGGTTTTTACTTAATTCTTCATCAATGTTCTGGAGGTTTCCCATGCAATTGAAATGGACTGTGACTGCGGTCGCTATGGCTGCACTGACGCTAGCGGCTTGCGGCAAAAAAGAAGAAGCTGCCGCTCCTGCTGCTGCGCCTGCAACCACCACTGCAGCCGCACCGGCAGCAGCCCCTCCTGCCGACACACTGATCGTCAAGATCGGTCACGTCGGCCCGACCAGCGGTCCGATCGCTCACCTCGGCAAGGACAACGAGTTCGGCGCCAAGATGGCCATCGAAGATTTGAACTCGCGCAATCTGAAGATCGGCGACAAGGTTGCCCACTTCGAATTGCTCGCAGAAGATGACGCTGGCGATCCGAAGCAGGGCACGGCAGTGGCACAAAAGCTGGTCGATGCCAAGGTCAACGGCGTGGTCGGTCACTTGAACTCGGGCACCACCATCCCGGCTTCCAAGTTGTACAGCGACGCTGGCATTCCGCAGATCTCGCCATCGGCAACCAACCCCAAGTACACGCGTCAAGGCTTCAAGACCACGTTCCGCGTGGTGGCTGACGACACGCAACTCGGCGGCACGCTGGGCAAGTACGCAGTCGAAACGCTCAAGGGCAAGAATATTGCCGTGATCGACGACCGCACCGCTTATGGCCAGGGTGTGGCTGAAGAGTTCGAAAAGTCGGTCAAGGCGGCGGGCGGCACCATCGTCGGCCATGAGTTCACGACGGACAAGTCGACCGACTTCAATGCCATCCTGACCAAGCTCAAGGGCACCAAGCCCGACGTGCTGTTCTTCGGCGGCATGGACGCGGTCGCCGGCCCGATGCTCAAGCAGGTCAAGCAACTCGGCATGACCGTCAAGTTCATGGGCGGCGACGGCCTGTGCACTGGCGAACTGGCCAAGCTGGCCGGCGATGCGATTGGTGAGGACATGGTGGTTTGCGCCGAAGCCGGCGGTGTCGACGGCGACTTCAAGGCGCCTCTGGAAAAGTTCAAGGCCGACTTCAAGGCCAAGAACGGCGTCGACGTGCAGATCTATGCACCGTACGTGTACGACGCCGTCGAGATCCTGGCCGACGCCATGGTCCGCGCCGGTTCGTCGGAGCCGGAAAAGTACCTGCCTGAAGTTGGCAAGACCAACTACAAGGGCGTGACCGGCCCGATCGCCTTCGACGAAAAGGGCGACATCAAGAACGGCGCGCTGACTCTGTACACGTACAAGGCCGGCAAGCGCGAACAGATCGCTGTCGTTCGCTAAGCCTTCGCGGCAATCGAGAAAGGGGCCTTCGGGCCTCTTTTTCTTTGTGCAGAGAAAAGAGGTCTTTCGACCTCATTGTCGGTAAGGGAAAACGACAGATGTGCTCGGAGGAGCGGCGTGTTTTTATCAACCTGCCATTCAAACAACAAACAGGAGACAAAAATGCGCAATTCAGTGACAGGTGCCATCGCTCGGCCGCTCGGTCTGGGTGCCATGGCCAGTGTGGCGAGCGTGTGCGCCGCGCTCTTCATGCTGCCGGCTACCCAAGCCTAGGCTCAGGCAGTCAAGAGCTACGACTCCACCAAAAAAGACTTCTGGGAACATCCGCCCGCGGACTGGTTTCTCGGTGACGAAACCGAATCCCAGAAAGGTCTGGCGCCGCCATCCGGTCCAGCCTTGCCGGCATCGATGGCCGACCTCGAAAAGAACCTCAAGGCCATCAAGCTTCCCAAGGGTTTCAAGATCAGTGTGTATGCGGCCGGCGTCAACAGCGCACGCCAGATGGCGTGGGGCGACAAGGGCACGCTCTTTGTCGGCTCGTTCGGCGTAGGCACCGTGTATGCGATTACAGACAACGGCAAGACCGTGAAGCCGATCATCACCGGGCTGAAGATGCCGACGGGCGTCGCGTTTCGCGATGGCTCGCTGTACGTGGTCGATATCGACAGGATCCTGAAGTACGAGAACGCCGAAGCCAACTTGGACAAGATGCCCGAAGGCAAGGTCGTCTACAACGACATGCCGGCCTATGCAGCCCACGGCTGGAAGTACCTGACCTTCGACAAACAGGGCTGGCTCTACGTGCCCTTTGGCCCGCCGTGCAACGTGTGCTTGCCGCCAACGAGCCTGTCGCAAGTGCGGCGCATCAATCCGGCAACCGGCGAGGCGGAGATGGTCGCCATCGGCGTGCGCAACAGCGTGGGCGGCGACATCGATCCGCGCACCGGCGACTACTGGTTTACCGAGAATGCGCGTGACTGGGTCAGCGACGACATGCCCAGCGACAAGCTCAACCATGTGGCGAAAATCGGCGCGCACTACGGCTATCCGTATTGCCACCAGGGCGACATGCCCGACCCCAAATACGCGATGGGCCACAAGTGCTCCGAATTCACGCCACCGGCCTTGAAGCTCGGCGCGCACGTGGCGCCACTCGGGATGAAGTTTTACACCGGCAAGCAATTCCCGGCCGAGTACGCCAACAACATCTTCATTGCCAACCACGGCTCATGGAACCGTCACAAGTACAGGGGCGGCGAGATCGTCCGCGTCACGACCGATGCGCAGGGGAAGAAGATCAAGCAGCAGACGTTCGCAACCGGCTGGATCACGGGTGATCAGGCTTACAGCGGTCGGCCGGCGGACGTGTTGGTGGCGGCCGATGGATCGCTGCTCGTCGCTGACGACTGGGCGGGTGCGGTGTATCGCATCAGCTACGGCAAATAACGAGAGGCGCGCTCAATGGCTGGAGTAAAGCGATGGGTGTGATGGCACCGGTGCGGCTGTGGGCCGCGTTGGCCGCGTTAGCAACGTCAGCTGCGTTGAGCGGCGCGGCTCACGCTGCCGACTTGCCCGCTGCGTCGGCCAAGGCAGAAACATGCATCGCGTGCCATGGCACCGTCGGCATTTCGCAGATGCCGGAGACGCCGTCGCTGGCAGGTCAACCGGAAAGTTTTCTGCAGTGGCAACTGGTTTACTTCAGGACGGGCACACGCAAGTCCGCGGTGATGCAGCCACTGGCGGCGAGTCTGAGCGACGATGACATCCGGGTGCTGTCCAAGCACTTTGCCGCTATGGCGCCACCGCCGCGCGCCACAGCTTCGGGCGATCAGTCGATGTACTCGGTCGGCCTCAAACTGGCGCAACAAAACCGCTGTGCCTCGTGCCACAAGGACGACTATTCGGGCACCCAGGCAACGCCGCGAACTGCTAACCAGCGCGAAGACTATTTGCTCAAGGCGTTGCGCGACTTCAAGGCCGGCAAGCGAACCGGCGGCGGCGTGGCCGCGATGGCCGATGTGGTGTATCCGCTGGCGGACGACCAGCTGCGCGCGTTGGCAAATTTCATGGCGCAATACCACTAGGCTCCTCCGAGCCCAGACGCAAAAAAGCCCCGCGAACGGGGCTTTCAGCAGGTTTTTGGAATGACCTGATGCGACGTGAATCGCATCGCTGGCGGAGCAGGCGGGATTCGAACCCGCGGAGGGTATTAACCCTCACACGCTTTCCAGGCGTGCGACTTAAACCGCTCATCCACCGCTCCAGCTGGCAGTGATTCTAACCGGCTCCGGGACTGGTTTTTGCGGCTTGCACCATTCGCATAGCCGATGCGATGAGCGCCGAGGTCTCGGTCATGTTGCTGGGCACGATCAGCGTGGTCTTCGAATCGGCTGCTACCTTGCTGTAGGCATCGATTGCGCGCTCGGCGACCTTCAGCTGCACAGCTTGTTCACCGCCCGGCTGGCGGATCGCAGCGGCGACACGCTCGATGGCAAAAGCCGTTGCATCAGCGACTGCGGTGATGGCAGCCGCCTCGCCCTGGGCGTTATTGATCTGCGCCTGCTTCTCGCCTTCGGAGCGCGCGATAAAAGCCTCGCGCTCGCCGGTCGCGATGTTGATCTGCTCTTGTCGACGACCTTCTGAGGCAGCGATGAGCGCGCGCTTGCCGCGCTCGGCGGTGATCTGCGCCTGCATGGCCAGCAAAATTTCCTTTGGAGGCGTCAGGTCCTTGATCTCGTAGCGCAGCACCTTCACGCCCCAGTTGAGCGCGGCCTCGTCGATGGCTTGCACCACTTGCGCGTTGATGATGTCGCGCTCCTCGAATGTCTTGTCGAGCTCCAGTTTGCCGATCACGCTACGCAGAGAGGTCTGCGCCAGTTGGGTGACGGCCATGATGTAGTTCGACGAACCGTAACTCGCGCGCATCGGGTCGGTCACCTGGAAGTACAGGATGCCGTCGACCTGCAACTGCGTGTTGTCGCGCGTGATGCAAATCTGGCTCGGCACATCGAGCGGGATTTCTTTCAGGCTGTGCTTGTAGGCGACCTTGTCGATGAACGGAATAAGGAAGTTGGCGCCAGGCGTCATCGTGCTGTGGTACTTGCCGAGGCGCTCGCGCACCCAGGCGTTTTGCTGCGGCACGAATTTCACGGACTGGCTGATGAAGATCACTGCGATGATCAATATGACGAGGGGGACTGCGTAATCCATCTGCTATCTCCTTGGGTTTATGTTCTTTAGATCTTGTCGACGACCAGCCGGCTGCCGATGACTTCGGTCACGCGGTGCTCTCCTGGCGCTGGCGTGTGGCCGGGGCGCGGCACCACGGTCCATTGCGCGCCTCGGTAGCGGACCGTCGCCGTGCCGTCGGAGTTCCACGCATCGACCTGCACCTTTTCTCCGATGTCCATGTTCACGTCGGGGTTCGATGCACTGTCGAGCGGGGCAGGGCGACCACGTCGAATCAGATGCCAGGTAAGGACGGCGCCTACGCCGACGATTGCAGCGACGATGATTTGGGTGGTCAGACCGAAGCCCAGATGCGCCGCGATGGCAGCCGAAGCGAAGCCCGCGCTCAGCAGCAAAAGGTAGACGGTGCCCGACAGCAACTCCAGCACGATGGCCGCGCCCGCAATGAGCCACCAGACCGATGAGTTCGCCATTGAAGCCTCTTCGTTGTTGTTGGCCCCCATTGTCTGATAGATGGTCCGGCAGCCGTCACGCGAATTCCTTACACTTCGCGGCTCTTTTGCCTGCCGGACCCCGCACATGAAATTTCGTTTTCCGATCGTCATCATCGACGAGGACTACCGCGCCGAGAACACCTCGGGCCTTGGCATTCGCGCATTGGCGGAGGCGATCGTCGGCGAGGGCTTCGAGGTGCTGGGCGTGACGAGCTACGGCGACCTGAGCCAGTTCGCGCAGCAGCAAAGCCGCGCCAGCGCGTTCATCCTGTCGATCGATGACGAGGAGTTCACCGTTGGCCCCGACCTCGATCCTGCGGTGCTCAATCTGCGCACCTTCATCGGAGAGGTGCGGCGCAAGAACGCCGACGTGCCGATCTACATCTACGGCGAAACCAAGACGGCGCGTCACATCCCCAACGACATCCTGCGCGAGTTGCACGGCTTCATCCACATGTTCGAGGACACACCGGAGTTCGTGGCGCGCCACATCATCCGCGAAGCCAAAAGCTATCTGGAGGGCGTGCAGCCGCCGTTCTTCAAGGCGCTGATCGACTACGCCGAAGACGGCTCGTACTCTTGGCATTGCCCGGGCCATTCGGGTGGCGTGGCGTTCTTGAAGAGCCCGGTGGGGCGCATGTTCCATCAGTTTTTCGGCGAGAACATGTTGCGTGCCGACGTGTGCAACGCGGTCGAAGAGTTGGGGCAGTTGCTCGACCACACCGGCCCGGTGGCGGCCAGCGAACGCAATGCGGCGCGCATCTTCAACGCCGACCATTGCTTCTTCGTGACCAACGGAACCAGCACCAGCAACAAGATGGTGTGGCACCACACGGTGGCGCCCGACGACGTGGTGGTGGTCGACCGCAACTGCCATAAATCCATCCTGCACGCGATCATCATGACGGGCGCGATCCCCGTCTTCATGAAGCCCACGCGCAACCACTTCGGCATCATCGGACCGATACCCAAGAGCGAGTTCGAGAAGAGCGCGATCAAGGCCAAGATCAAGGCGAACCCGCTGTTGAAAGACCGCGACCCCGAGACCGTGAAGCCGCGCGTGATGACGCTCACGCAGTCGACCTACGACGGCGTGATCTACAACACCGAGACCATCAAGAACATGCTCGACGGCTATGTCGATACGCTGCATTTCGACGAGGCATGGTTGCCGCACGCGGCGTTCCATCCGTTCTATGGCGCCTACCACGCGATGGGCAAGCGCCGCGTGCGGCCCAAAGATTCGCTGGTGTTCGCGACGCAATCAACCCACAAGCTGCTGGCCGGGATCAGCCAGGCCAGCCATGTGCTGGTGCAGGATTCGCAGAACCGCGCGCTCGATCGTGACCTCTTCAACGAGGCTTACCTGATGCACTCGTCGACCAGCCCGCAGTACGCGATCATCGCCAGCTGCGACGTGGCCGCCGCCATGATGGAGCCGCCCGGCGGCACCGCGCTGGTCGAAGAAAGCATCCTGGAGGCGCTCGATTTCCGCCGTGCCATGCGCAAGGTCGAAGAGGAGTTTGGCAAGGACGATTGGTGGTTCAAGGTGTGGGGACCGGAGAAGCTCGTCGACGAAGGCATCGGTCGCGCGGAAGACTGGATCATGAAGGGCGAGAAAGAGGCCAAGCGCAAGACCAAGAAGTCACCGCGCAACTGGCACGGCTTCGGCGATTTGGCCGATGGCTTCAATATGCTCGACCCAATCAAGTCGACCATCGTCACGCCCGGCCTCGACCTCGAAGGCAACTTCGCGGACACCGGCATCCCCGCCAGCGTGGTGACCAAGTTTCTGGCCGAGCACGGCGTCATCGTCGAGAAGACCGGGCTCTACAGCTTCTTCATCATGTTCACCATCGGCATCACCAAGGGCCGCTGGAACACGCTGCTCACGGCGCTGCAGCAGTTCAAGGACGACTACGCACGCAATCAGCCGATGTGGCGCATCCTTCCCGAGTTCTGCCAGAGTCATCCGGGTTACGAGCGCCTCGGCCTGCGCGAGTTGTGCCAACACATACACAAGCTCTATGCGCGCTTCGACGTGGCCAAGCTCACCACCGAGATGTATCTGAGCGACTTGACACCTGCCATGAAGCCGAGCGATGCCTTCGCGCACATCGCGCACCGCAAGACCGAGCGCGTCGAGATCGACTTCCTCGAGGGGCGCATCACGACGAGCCTGATCACGCCCTACCCACCGGGCATCCCGTTGCTCATTCCGGGTGAGGTCTTCAACAAGAAGATCGTCGACTACCTGCGTTTTGCGCGCGAGTTCAACACCGAGTGCCCGGGTTTCGAAACCGATATCCACGGCTTGGTGGCGAAGGTCGACGAAACGGGCAAGAAGCGCTACTACGCGGATTGCGTCGCAGCACCTGTTGCTGCTGTCACGGCGTCGGACTGACCGGGCGCTCGACGATCGCGCTGCGCTTCAGCCGAAGCGC